>NZ_DIAC01000088.1:12124-20854 GCF_002414625.1 Methylophaga sp. UBA5088
TCCACAGAAAATGTGAGTAACTTTACAGTTATATGACAGCACAAAAAGGTGCTTATAACTCGATACCTTTCTGTGCTTTTATACCGGCCCGAAATGCATGTTTAACATCCTCAATACGACTCACGGTATCGGCGGCTTCTATGACACTTTCAGGAGCGCCTCTGCCCGTAATAATGACATGTTGCATGTCAGGTCGTTGTGCAATGTCATTCAACACTGTTTCTACATTGAGATATTTCATTTTTAAGACGATGTTCAGTTCATCTAATAACACTACATCAATGTCTGGATCGTTGAGCATGGCTTTGCAGACTTCCCAGCCTTTTTCTGCAGATGCAATGTCTTGCTCAAGGTTTTGGGTTTCCCAGGTAAACCCATCACCGACCACATGGTAGGACACTTCTTCAGGAAAGCGACGAAAAAAGGATTCTTCCCCTGTGCTGAATGCACCTTTGATAAACTGAACTACGCCGACTTTCATATCATGACCGAGCGCTCTTGCCACCATACCAAAGCCTGATGAGCTCTTACCTTTACCGTTACCCGTAATAACTAATAACAGGCCTTTGTCTTTTTCTGCTTTTTGAATTTTTTCATCGACCACACTTTTATGGCGTTGCATACGTTTTTTATGACGTTCACTTTTTTCAGTATCAGACATTGGACGTTCCTAAAACACAATTAAAAAGAATAGAAAGCTGATTTCCAGCAATTCGACCATCGCGCCGGCTGTATCACCAGTAAAGCCATCCAAACGATGCTCCATCGCGTATCGAAGTAATAAGAATACGATCAAACCCAGTAACAGCGGCGTGAAACCAAGACAGAAAAAAGCAATGAAGGTAGTGATTCCCATCATCCACTTCACTTGATTTACAGGTAGATAGTGTTTTAATACTGCACCGATGCCGTTGGGTCTGACGTAGTCAGTCGTGAGAAATAATAAAGGCATCGCTGTTCTGGCGAGGATAATGCTCCAGATTAATGCATAAATTTGACCTGAAGAAATAACAATTTCCAACAAGGCCAGTTTGAGTAATAAGGTTAATCCCAGGACCACCACGGCAATCGGACCGGCTGCAGGATCTTTCATGATCGCCAGCGTACGCTGTTTGCTGCCGATACCACCAAGCCAGGCATCAGCTGAGTCAGCAAGACCATCTATATGTAAACCGCCCGTTAACAATACCCAGACGGTCAGTAATAAAGCGGCGCTGAGTAAGCTATAGGAAACGGGTAAAACAGATACGACACCAGATAAAATGAATCCGATAATCAAGCCAACTAGCGGATAAAAAACTAAAGAGCGTCCAAGCTGTTGTTCAGTTGCGTTCGCATAACTGACAGGAATAATGGTGAGAAATTGTAGGGCTATTTGAAACGATAACCACATTATTTGTCTCCTTTACTGATGTTGGCTTGTTCAAAAGTCGCCATGCCGTTGTGTAACAGGCAAGCTTGGCGAAGTAGGGGAACAGCGACGGCAGCACCACTGCCTTCACCTAGACGCATATCCAGTTTGAGTAATGGTTCAGCGTTTAAGGCCTCTAAAACAACTTGATGGCCTGGCTCAGCGCTTTGATGACTGTATATAAACCAATCTTTGCAGCCAGCTTGTATTTTCTCTGCTATTAATGCTGCCACTGTACTGATAAAACCATCTATCAGCACCGGGATACCTTGTTTGGAACACGTCAGATAGGCACCCACCATTGCGGCGATTTCGAAACCTCCCAAGGTTTGCAATACGGTTAACGCATCCTTGTCGCGCTGCGCGGAATGTTGCTCAAGTGCTCGCCGAATAACGTTTAATTTGTGTTGAACACCTTGTTGATCCAGTCCTGTGCCGGGACCGACTAAGTCTGCGGGGTCACATGTTAGTAAAACAGAGGCTAAAGCTGTAGCAGCAGTGGTATTACCAATACCCATTTCACCGGCAATGTAGAGTTGCGTATTTTCAATATCACTGAATACATTATCACGGCCAATTAATAGTGCCTGCTGGCATTGCTGCTCAGTCATAGCCGAGCTCTGGCAAAAATTAGCGGTACCCGCATCGATACGTTTATCTAATACACCTGGAATTTCTTCTAATGCTTCCACAGTACCGACATTGATAACATCGAGCTTTGCCATCAACTCCTGAGCTAATACACTGATAGCGGCACCGCCATTGGCAAAGTTTCTGATCATCGCGGCGGTGACAGACTGAGGGAAGGCTGAAACACCTTCAGCCATCACGCCATGGTCTGCAGCATAAACAGTGATGTGCACATGCGTCAGGTCAGGGATTTCACTGGCTTGTAAACTCGCTATTTTGACGGCTAAGTTTTCCAGCTGACCGAGGGAACCTGGCGGTTTAGTCAACTGCTGCTGACGTGCTAACGCTTTTTGTTCATGCGTCTTATCTACCGCCTTAACAGGTTGTTTGAGCCATTCAGCGAAGTTGTTCATGCAGTTGTCCTTTTAAAAGATGAGGTAAACCTGCCACGGTTAAGATAACGTTATCGCTGATGTTGGCGATACGTTGATGTAAAACACCGGCCTCATCACAATAACGACGCGTTAAGTCCCCGAGAGGCATCACGCCCATATTGGTTTCATTACTGACCATAATGATGTGTTTATCAGAGGTTTGCAGCGTATCCAAAAAAGCTGATATCTGTTCTGTTAGAAGAACGTCTTCAGCTAATAAAAGATTGGTCAGCCAAAGCGTTAAACAATCTACAAGCACGACGTCAGTTGTGGCTTTTTTTATGGCATCCGCAAGATACAGTGGCTGCTCAATGGTTGGCCAGTTGTCTGGTCTTTGCTGCTGGTGCTGTTTGATCCGCTTTGCCATTTCATCATCATGCGCCTGCGCTGTAGCAATATAGGTGACGGATTCATTTGTGGTAGCTGCCCATTGTTCCGCTAAGCGGCTTTTACCTGATTTTGTGCCACCAAGGATTAACGTCGTTGTCATCATGCGTCCTCAAGTATCTGCATCAACTTATCCGTATCAATATGTGTAGCTACCATTTCTGCCAGTTTATTGATGTCATTTTCACGAAGTTGCCAATAATCAACAGATTCAACATTATCAAGACCTGCCCAACTCAATAACGCTTTTGCTGGTTCATCTTGTTCAAATAAACCATGCAGATAGGTGCCGATAATCTGTTTGTCATCACTGATGACACCATCTGGACCATGTGACAGATGTACAAGAGGCGATTTCAATGCGTTTCCTGTGCTGATACCCGCATGTATCTCATAACCTGAAATAGTGACAGGCACATTATTGATAAGTAATTGCCCCTGATTTTGTCGTAATGTTTTATGGCCAGCCAATATTGTTTCCATATCCAATAGACCAAGACCATCACTGCTACCAGGCTCACTTTCAATGCCATCCGGGTCATGAATTAGTCTGCCCAACATTTGAAAACCACCACAGATACCCAACACTTTGCCACCATAGCGACAGTGTTTCTGAATCGCTTCAGACCAGCCCTGAGTTATCAGCCAGTCCAAATCTGCTCTGACATGTTTGCTGCCAGGCAAAATAATCAGATCGGCTGCGGGAATGGTTTCATCAGGGCCAATAAACTGTAAATTGACTTGAGGATGAAGTCTCAGTGGGTCGAAATCCGTGTGATTACTGATACGTGGTAACACGGGAACAATAATATTGAGCTGTTTTTCCGAAGACGTGATTTGCTGCGTATTGACGGCATCTTCAGCTTCTAAATGCAGACCATGCAAATAGGGCAACACGCCTAACACCGGTTTACCTGTTTTTTGTTCCAGCCAGTCCAGACCTGGTTGCAATAAGCTAATATCTCCGCGAAAACGATTAATAATAAAGCCTTTAATACGTGCCTGTTCTGATTCAGATAAACACGATAATGTACCGACCAAATGGGCAAACACACCGCCACGATCAATATCAGCAATCAAAATGACCGGACAATCAACCGCTTCAGCAAAGCCCATATTGGCGATGTCTCGATCACGTAAATTGATCTCTGCCGGCGAACCTGCACCTTCAACCATCACCAGCTCATAATTGGATTCAAGCCAGTGATGTGAGTCCAGAACGGCTTGCATCGCTATTGGCTTATAGTCATGGTAAAAGCGGGCTTCCATATTAGCGACAGCTTTGCCATGGATAATGACCTGAGCACCGGAATCACTATTAGGTTTGAGTAATACCGGGTTCATATCAATATGCGGCGCCAGATGACAGGCTTGTGCTTGTACTGCCTGAGCTCGGCCAATCTCTCCTCCTTCAGCAGTCACTGCGCTATTGAGTGCCATATTTTGTGGTTTGAACGGTGCAACACGATAATTCTGCTGCACAAACCAACGACATAAGGCGGTGACCAACGTGCTTTTGCCTGCATCGGATGTGGTGCCCTGAATCATCAATGTTTTCTGTTTCATAACACTTCTCGCAGGGATTGTAGGGCTTTTTCCAGTTGCTGCCATTGCTGTTCATTGGCCGGTAAACCAAAACGCAAACTGGCAGGGGAGCTAAATAAGCGGGTCAGTACGGCTTGTTTTGCCAGATGTTCATGAATGTCGCTGGCGGCAGGATGCATCACCCATTGAAATAAATCAGTGCTGCCTGTGGGACTGAGCTTATAAGTGCTAAGCAACTGAGCTAAACGTTGAGACTGGTTTTGCAGTTGTTGAATGGTACGCTGCTGCCAGTCAGTATCCTTGAGTGCCTTTGTGGTGATAAAACGTGATGCAGTAGCAATGGGCCAGGGGCCAAGATGCTCTTCGACTTTATCCAGAATTGATTGTTCGGCGATTAAAAAGCCAACGCGACAACCTGCCAGACCAAAGAATTTGCCTATCGATCTCAGAATAAGTAGTCCGGGCATGGCCGGTAGGTTACAAAGACTTTTCTCGGGTGTTGTATCAATAAAAGCTTCATCAATGACTAGCCAGCCATCACCTTGTTGTAATTGCTGATGCCAGTTTAATAGCTGTTCTTTACTATATCGTCTGCCGCTTGGATTGGTTGGGTTGATAATAATCAACACATCCGTATGGGCAATCACAGAATCAATCTCTTCATGAGCAATGGCTTGAACATCGTGCCCGGCTTTTTGCCAACTATAGGCATGCTCTGCATAGCAAGGGTCTATCACTTTTACTCTGCATGGCCCACGTAACTGTGGTAAAAACTGTATAGCCGCCTGACTGCCGGGAAGGGCGATTAAAGATGGATTACCGTAATACTCTGCTGCCGAGTTAAGTAAATCATCATCTTGCTCTGGTAAACGGGTCCAGACAGATTCGGGTAATGCCGGAATGGGCCAGCCATTGGGATTGATCCCCGTTGATAAATCCAGCCAATGCTGGTGGGCGATACCATATTTTTTAATGTAGTGATTGAGTTTGCCACCATGCTCAAGCATAGCTGATACCTGTAATGATAGTGATGACGGCTATCCACAACAACAGACTATCCGTGACTAGATGTAAGGCCCGAGGAATATCATCTGCATTGGCTTCGCGATTTAAGCCAAGCGTTGGACGATCGTGCCAAATACCGTGATAACGTGCCTGGCCACCCAGCTCTATTTCCAGCGCCCCGGCACCTGCCGCCATCACCGGGCCAGCATTGGGACTATCCCATTGTTTAGCTTGCTGTCTCCAGCAATGTAGTCCAGAGCGGACATTGCCTACCAGTGCATAACTGAGCGCTGTTAATCGTGCCGGAATATAATTCATTAGGTCGTCAATACGGGCGGCAGCACGACCGAAATAGAGATAACGGTCAGTTTTATATCCCCACATAGCATCCAATGTATTACTCAGTCGGTAAATAACGACACCGGGAAGGCCCGCCACAATAAACCAGAACAAAGCTGAAAAAATGGCATCGGCGCCATTTTCTAATACCGATTCGATACTGGCTTTAGGAATATGTAATGTTTCTCTGTCACGGCTGACGATGTAACTGGTTAAGGTTTTTCCCTGTTCAATATCGCCTTGTTTTAATGAAGTGATAATCGGTGTCACATGATCGTATAAGCTACGATGACCAATACAGAGGTAGAGTACGATAACGCTGAATATCAGGTTAAGTGATGGAATGTCACTTATACAAGAGGCGATAAAAGCAAAAGGTGCGACCAGCACTAACCAGCCAAGCAGTCCTTTAATAAACTGCTTTTTAATGCCGTCACTAGCGTTGTACACTCTGTTTTCAATGTGTTTGGTGAGTTGACCAAAACCCACAAGCGGGTGACGACGTGTTGGTTCACCGAGTAACCAATCAAGCAATAAAGCAAGAATAATAAACAGTAAGGTCATAAACTGGCCGGTTTATCCCAGTGGTTTTCATATAAAACAGAGTCAAGTTCAATGCCCTGGCGCCAGTTTTCCATTTGTAGCATCGGCTCTGGATAAAACTCATTAACATGACCCAGGCACAGAATGGCGACAGGGGAGGCACCTGAAGGCAGCTTGAGTAAGTCTGCCAATGCTTCTGGTTCAAAAATAGATACCCAGCCCATACCCAGACCTTCGACTCTGGCGGCCAGCCACATGTTCTGAATGGCACAGGAAACGGAGGCCAAATCCATATTCGGCATGGTTCTCCTGCCAAAGATATGTTCTTCACGTTTATCGCATAAGGCGACAACCAGGATTTCAGCACAATTATCCATGCCCTCGACTTTTAAACGCATAAACTCATCTTCACGTTCGTTCATGGCTTTGGCCGTTTCTATGCGTTCTTTTTCGACCAGGGCTTTTATCTTTTCACGAATAATGGAATCAGTAATTCGAATAATTCGCCAGGGTTGCATCAGACCAACGCTTGGGGCTTGGTGTGCGGCCATTAATAAACGTTTTAGCTGTTTCGGTGCAACAGGATCAGGTCGAAAGTGACGCATATCCCGGCGCTCGGCTATTGCCCTGTAAACCGCTTCTTGTTCTGCTCTTGAAAATTGATGAGGGGAATCACTCATGGTGATAACCACGCTGCAATAAGATGAGGGTTAGAGTAAAAGTAAAAATGGATATAGCTGGCGGTCAGACGCTCTTGTTGATAAACAGCTTCATTGACTGATTTGCCATTAGGACACTGTCCGCTTATTTCAGATACTAATTCTGTGCTGAGTGAAGAATGATGATAAGTGTGACCTCTAATCGCTTGATTCTCAACGGTCACTTCCTGCAAACCAAGCGCGGTTAATCTGGCCTGGAGTTTCGCCTTAGCTGGCAAAATACCACACATTGTGGCGGTAACATCTGTCTTGTCTGTCAGCGTCTCGCAAAGGTATAACATGCCACCACATTCCGCGAGGATAGGTTTATTTGCCTCGTAATGTTGCTGAATAGCTTGTTGCATCTGTGTATTGGCACTTAATGCGGCCAAATGTAACTCCGGATATCCACCGGGTAAATAGAGACTATCGATATCAGGTAGCTCGGCATCATTGAGTGGAGAGAAAAAAACAAGCTCAGCACCTAANNCCTGCTGGACTTTTAGCTGCAACAGCAGCACCTCTATTTAGCGCATCATTAACAATATCTCTAGCAGTGTTTGCTCTTGCTGCTGTATCAACAATACCATTGATTGTTTCTGTTATACGCAAAGCAGGACGATTATTATATCCAAGTATTTTTCTTACAACATTAGGAAGTGCATCTTGATCTAACTTTTTTTCAAATGCACCTGTTTCTTTTCGCATACTGCGTGATGGTTGATATAAATTTTTAGCTGCTTGTAAAACAAATTCATTCTCATCTGCATTACTAATTATACGTCCATCAGTTGTAATATATTCTTTAGTGTATTTTTCCCACCTTACATTTGTTGGGTCTGCTGACATAGCAGATTTTAATTCTGTAAGAATAGTTGGATTTTCTTTTATAAATTCATCAAAGTTTTGTGTTCTTTTGTTTACTGCATATAACAAGCTCAGCACCTAAAGACTTCAGACAATCCAGGTTTGCCTGATAGAGAAAAGAGAAAGCGGCATCTTTGGCGATGCCAATCTTCAAACCATCCAGTAACGCTGGAAGTTGCGGAGTATCAATGAACGGAAAATCGATGTTTGGCAAAGACACTGAATCATCAAAATCAAAAGCCTCAAGCGTATGGCTTAAACGTTGTTCTAAATCTGTAATTTCACCGGCTTGTTGTAAGCCTAAATATCGACTGGGTAAGGCATGTTCAGTTTGTCGGTATAAGGTAGCAAGGCAGGGAAGTGTTGGAGGCAGGGCATTTTTGAGCATATCGGCATGACGTTCACTGCCGACTTTATTCGCTATAACCGCCGCCACCTGTGTGTCTTGCCGATAGTGATCCAAACCTACTGTAATCGCCGCGAAGGTTTGTGCCATGGCGCTGGCATCGATAACGGCGAGAATGGGTATACCAAAAGCTGCTGCCAGATCAGCTGTAGAAGGTTCGCCATCAAACAGTCCCATCACACCTTCAATCAGGATAATGTCAGCCTGTGCAGCGGCTTCTGCTAACAGTTGCTGACTATGTTGTTTGCCAACCATCCAAAGATCAAGTTGATAAACAGGGTGACCGGACGCCTGCTCTAAAACCATGGGGTCCAGAAAATCTGGACCCACTTTGAAGACTCGAACGTGTTTGTTTTGCTGCCTGTAATGTCTTGCTAGTACAGCCGTAACCGTCGTTTTACCCTGACCAGATGCGGGTGCAGCAATGACTACAGCAGCGCATGACTGCGACTGCATTTATTAATT
>NZ_DIAC01000088.1:20987-22350 GCF_002414625.1 Methylophaga sp. UBA5088
TAACTACTTTTGATCAGCTTGATGTGTGGTTTTGGTGAAGTACATAGACACATGGCAAATCATGGCCACCACCAGATAAAAACTCATCACCGCCAGGTTTTTAGGGAAGTATTGAATAAAGCGTTGTGTGTATTCAGTGAATGTTGGATCAGGATAACGACCAGAGAAGAAGTAAAAACCACCACCACTAAATAGTGTGGCTGCAGTGGCGGCTACTAATACACTGCCAACAAGAGGCAATAAGGTGGCAGCATTAAATTGGTATTTCGATGCATACCAGCGTCCAGCCATCCATAAGCTGCCATAAGCAGGAATGAGAAAACCGTAAGCAGGAGACATACAGAAACTAGTGCTCAATTGACCACCACCCAACAACACACTGGTGATATCGAGACCAGCCGCCATCGCTAAAAACACGGGAAACCAGGCTGCTGAACTGAGGTAAAGACCTGCTAAGAAAAAGATAGCCCATGATGCACTGGGTAATGCATCGACAGAAGCAAAATGATGACCTCGGGTCATAAACATTAAAAGCGCTAAGAGACCAGCAATAATTAGTTGCTGAGAACGAGATAAGGTCATGATGTGATTCTCCAGTGTGCCCACCCGCACACAATAGGTTTGAATTTGCCAAGAGGCACGTTGTATTTTCAGGCCGGTCTCCGGACTCGTGAGTGTTGCCTGATAAACACCTTCCCATACAGCACTGTACAGTGGCATTAGGTTTATCTGATCTCACTTACCGTTGCGGGGGCAGTGTCGGCATTATCTATTGATGCACCGACTTCCCGTTTACTCGCGATTGCAATACCTAAAACTCGCGATAGAATAAGGATTAATACGATATATTGTCAATTTGACGTGAAGAATAAACTCTCAACTTTAATATAAGAGGATGGCGTAGGTTTGACGTATGGATGCGCAGCCATTACTATGCGCGGCTCTTCAGGTGCTCTGTTTAGGCAGAGTTAAACGGGAAGTTGGTGACAAATCCAACACTGCCCCCGCAACGGTAAGCGTTGAAAAGCACATCATTAAGCCACTGCGAATCTCGTGGGAAGGCGATGTGTCAGGCATAGCCACAACGTAAGTCCGGAGACCGGCCTGAGGTTTCATAACAACACCATAGTGTTGTGACCCTTTTAACCTTGGAGCGCGGGTGAGCGTATCCTCAGGAGACAATTATGACCTTGTTTTCAAAGGCGTTGCCTTTGCGTGCTTGCACGCGCCTTTCAGCATTTACGCTGATTTCTTCTTTACTTTCTTTACCTGCCATCGCCAGTGATGAGCTTAATTCCATTACCGTCACAGCGAATCGTATGCCTACGGAAAATGCGTTGGCGCCGACCACGGTGATTACGCG
>NZ_DIAC01000085.1:0-21947 GCF_002414625.1 Methylophaga sp. UBA5088
ATCAACCCAATGTTCGCGCGTCCAGCTTTGTGATTCTAAATAACGAGCAACCGCAGAAAATTTCCAGCTATCATTAAAGCGATGGTCAAACATCGTGGTGAATGATGTCATCTCGGTATCGTATCGGTCCCACCCCGGCTCACCAACAAAGGTATCAGTATCGATATGACCTAATGGGCCATCGTATAAAGTACCGACAGAAGGTAAAAACTGAGTAGACACCACACTATCTGTTTTCTGTCTGGTAAATAACACCGATAAATTTGTATCGTCACTAATCCGCCAGGTCAGAGAAGGCATAATCAAAAAGCTATCGTCATTCACATGATCAACCTGTGTGTCACTATCGCGGGTAACCCCTACGAATCGATATAGAAGTTGACCATCCTCATCCACAGGGCCAGTTACATCAACACCCAATTGTTTACGATTATGCGAACCATATTGAGCCCAAACTTCGCCTTGCTGCTCAGCTTTAGGCATCTTTGAGTTCATATTCACAATACCGCCCAAGTCACCTTGGCCATACAGTGTTGCTGATGGCCCTTTTAATACTTCTATATTTTCAAGTGTATAAGGGTGGATTCGCACCGTATTGTAGTAACCATAGTTATACCGTAAGCCATCAACATAGGATGAAGGATCTAAGCCACGAACTTTTGCTGAATCAATACGCGTATCGAAACTCCCCCCCACATAAATACCAGAGGTATAGCCTAATGCATCTTGTATGGAATTTGCCCCAAGATCTTCCATAAAGTCATCTGAAATGGTGGCAATAGAAAAAGGCGTGTTTTCTGCTGAGACACTCATTTTCCCCACTTGTGGTTCCTTTTCCAGATCAATATAACCATTACTTTCTTTATATTGATTAGATGTCACTTCCACTCGCGGAAGATCCACGCTGTCATCTGCATGAACAGGCAAGCTTGCCAAAATCAGACTGCTTAACAATAGGAGAGATGAGCCTGGCCGAATAGCCTGACTATTTGCTTGATTCATTTTATGCCCCGTAAACTAAATAACAATGATTATTATTTGTAATAATTTACGGAAATTAGCGTTTTATGTCAAAACAAAACTCAGGAATGACGACGTTAAAAAAGGCGAGTAAGCGCTGTTAAATCATCCAACCTTCATATTCCTAAGCCATCGCCTCAGTTAAGGTGTTATAAAAACTCATATTTTTCTGATACTGCTCAAAAGACATCATATTGTGGTTGTATTGATACTCCACACTTTCAATAATCTCTGAAACCGCCGCACCATACTCATAGTCTGCACTTGCATAAGGATTAACCCAGTTAGGATCACCAGGTTCACGACCGATATTGGCTAAGCCAACCGCAAGAATCATATGCGTTGGAATGTCCATTACCGACCGCCCTTCGGATGCTTTTTCCCAAGCCGCTTTAAACGAAGCGGGAGCATTTTCAGGAGGGAACGTAAACATATGACCTTCACCAATGGTGGTGAGTCCATCATTATTTAAATCGTGGGTATGGCCTGGAGCATTCAATAGATTAGCTGCGCCTTCGTCAGATAACACCGAAATGTTAATGGACCCAGCCAAGCTATGAGCTTGTCTGACCACATCAAGCTCTTCAGCAGACAAGCTCCTCAATGCGGCTTTGGGATCATGAATTTCTTGTACTTTTTGTAAGATATTCTGAAAAGTTGTCACAGCTTCATCAGACATGCTGCGTTGGTGCATTAAAGCCACCGATTTGTCTGACAAGGCGGTAATATTTGCCGTTAGGTCACGTGCTGATTGGCTGGAAATCGTCATCTTATGTCCTCATCCTGAAGTTCAATGATGACGTAGCAATCTCAATGCCAAGACATTAGTGCTGAACAGGACTCGACGCCACCTCGATAGCATCCAGATGGTGTAGTACAAGATTCGGATTGTAGCCACGCACCACGTGTTTATTGACGACTAATAAAGGTACGCCACCACCGCCTAGAGCATCAAAATTACGTTTTGCCTGAGCTGACTTTTCAATATCCAGATCATCATAAGCGATATTTCTTCGCTCCATAAATGCCCGCATTTTTGCACAGTAGCCACACCATTGCGTGGAATACATCGTGACGTAGGTGGCAGGTAAATAAGCATAATCTTTCGGTGGATAAAAGAAGTCTTTCACGGTATGCCACTGCTGCACCAGCACAAACACTGCTACAAATAACAGAAACTTCTTCATTTTCCAGCCTGATTATTCATTGGATAACCGGAACTTTCGCCTGCCAGCTTGCCGGTAAATGTCTCACAAGCTGATAACGTGCTTTGTGCCAAAAACCGGACAGCAGCAGTAAGGAAAACCCAATAAATACGCCGACATACGCAAAGCTGTCACCCGCCAGTCCATAGGTATCTAATAACTTGGTTAGGGCCACCAGCACATAGACCAAGGCAGAGACCATAAAGGCACGACGATCAATGACTAATGAGACCAAGGTCAGCAGCAGATATAAGCCCATAATCAAAGCTAAGCTTGCACTACTGTGTTGACCATCAAAAATACCCAGCGTGGAAAAGATCGGATGCACAATCAAAGGCGCTGCAGTTAAATGTAACCAGAAGGCCACGTCAGACTTGCCTGTTACACGTTTTAGATCGGCGGCGTCCCAACGCATCGCGACAATAAACACCACCAGACCGCCACCAAACATTAGCCAACTTAAATAACTTTTTAATGAAGGGAATAGTGAGACCAGTAGTGACACGATAAAAACCACGGCTGAGGCTGTGCCAGCAGCCACAGTGATCGGCACTTTAAAGCGCTTCCAATGACACCATGCCGCAACAGCAGCTACTGAACCTGCCAGCATAAAGCCATTTTCAGATGGCCAACCGATGGTGAGCATCACAGCAGCAAATATACTGCCGACAAAACTCACCAGTAAGAAGATGCCGGGCAAAGCCATTTTTCTTTTTAACACAAAAAACTCGGCCAGTCCCCATGAAAGTCCAGCAACTACAAGCGCTGCTAATGCAGGACTTGCAGCCTGTAGTACCCATCCTGTCGATAGCAGTAATAAAGCACAAGCCATCAACACAAAGATATCATTAAAACTTGAGACCAGTTTGAAGTCTTCTTCGTCAGCAAAATGCGTATTGTGTCTTTGCAACCTGTCTATACGAAATTGCTCTACAGCTGAAGCAGTGAAGATGCCTTTTTCTACCGCCTGCTGTAAATCATCATCTGTATACATTTTTTTCCTTTAACTTGGATTAGCTTCGTTAAGCTGACAATACACTTTCAGTTTATTTCCCAGACGATTGCTCATCATGGGCTTGCTGGGCCTCAATCACTCTCTCAATATTGTTTTCAGACCAATGCGTTATATTCTCTAATAAGGTGATGAGGGTACGCCCAAGTGGTGTCAAAGAATATTCAACTTTGGGGGGCACTGTTGGATACACCTGACGCTGAATCACGCCGTCTCGCTCCAGTCCGCGTAATGTCTGTGTCAACATTTTCTGTGAGATACCATCAAGCTCGCGTTGTAACTGACTAAAACGTTTTGTCTCTTTTGCCAAGGCACCAACAGTAAGAACGGTCCATTTATCAGCAATGCGATCCAGCACTAAACGTGTCGGACAATTTTTATTGTAAACATCCCATGTCATCATTTTCTTAGCTTACTCATCATCAGCTCATGTCCCCCGAGATAATCATTTGGCGTTATAACCAGCCTTTACGTTTGAAATAAAAGTAAGGTGCCATGCCAGCAGCGACCATCAGGCCGATGGCCATAGGGTAGCCGAACTCCCAGTCCAGCTCTGGCATGACATGAAAGTTCATACCATAAATACTCGCCACCAATGTGGGTGGTAAAAACACGACGGCGGCAATCGAGAAGGTTTTAATGATCTGGGCTTGTTGAATATTGATAAAGCCCTGAGTCGAATCCATCAGGAAGTTAATTTTATCGAACAGGAACGTGGTATGAGACATCAACGTTTCCAGATCTCGCAGGATCTCATATAAAGTTTCACGTGACTCAGTCGCCTCACGTAGATTTCTGAGCAGAAAGGAAATATCACGCTGCGTATCCATCAAACACAGACGAATCTTTCCGTTACTGTCTTCCAGCCTGGCCAACTGGCTGATGCAATCTTCCAAATCAGCCGCTTCATCTTCCAAAACTAAATGGCTGACTCGTTCCAGTTCACGATGGATATCTTCCAGATTATCCGCATGGTTTTCGACCTTTTGTTCCATCAAGGTGATGAGTAACTCACGTGGTGTTTTGCAGCTGATTTGCCCACGACGGGCACGCATACGCAGCAAACGGAAGTCACTCAACTCACCATCACGAATCGCCACCAAGCGATCTTCTTGCAAGATAAAAGCGACAGAAACAGTATGATGTCGACCTTCTGAATAACCAAGGAATAAGGAATGCACATGCAAACCGTCCTGATCCGTAAAACAGCGTGCTGACGCTTCGATTTCTTCGACATCATCCACATCAGGCACTTCATCACTAAACAAGGTACCCAGTAACGCCCGTTCGTCATCATCTGGTTCAAGCGCATCAATCCAATCAGCCTCTCGCAATTGCGCGGCAGAAATCTCTCCCTCAACCGGAATTTCTTTGATTAGACCTTTTGCGATTTTGTACAGACGAAGCATGCGAACTCCTCTTTGCTAGTGTAACTGGCGGGTGAGCTTGGCATTGTATCGTAACGAATGCTTCATGCCGATGACTAATCCATCTATCGCAGTTTAAATAACTCCTGATGAAACTGATCAGGGTGTAATCCATGCTGAATGAAGTCCTTGCGTAAGGCTTCACCAAAAGCTGATGGCCCACAAAACCAGATACTGGCCTCTTGCCAGTCTGGAACAGCTGCACGAATTCGTTCTGCATCGAGGTGGCCATCTTCATCATCCACCATTAAGTGTAGCGTGACGTTTGAGGCTTCTACATCAGCGGATAACTTTTGTCTGACGACATCATTAATCTGTGACGTGGGATGAAAAAAGTCGATGATTTTACCATCCCTCTCATCCGCTAAACGTTTCATGCGAGCAATAAATGGCGTGACGCCGATTCCCGCACCAATCCAGATCTGTCTTGGCTTATCATCCGTAAAGTTAAACTCACCATAGGGTCCTTCCATCATGACCGGCATACTCACTGACAAACGTTGCTTTAATCGTGCCGTATGATCACCCAGCTCTTTAATCACAAAACGAATCAAACGCGTGTCCGGATTCCAGGCTGAAGCGATAGTGTAGGGATGAGCACCTTCTTTTTTATCTGACATCGCAAAAGCAAACTGTCCGGCATTATGCCCAGGCCAGCCTTTATCCATTTTTACCGTTACTTCCATCACTCGCATATCCGAGTGATATTCCAGCTCAGTAATATGGCCCCTTATTTTACGCTTAGCACCCACTCGCCCCATCAACACCAAGACTGCAGAGATAGTCCCACCTAGGAGTAATACGGCCATCAACCAACCTATAGACTGAGACCAATATTCGAATCGCAGTAATATCACTGCATGAAAAACAAATAGCAGATAAGTAATCGCTAATAAATTATGCGTCTTAGCAAATAAGCGATAAGGAAAACGTTTAATTAAAGCCAGCACAATCAACAAAGCAGCAACATAAAAAGCCCACTCACCAATAGTCTCAGCTAAGCCACGCTGTGAACGAAATAAGCCTTCCCAGAAACCTAACTCTGGCTGCGCGCCTCTGGGGCCACGCTCAGGTTTAACTAGCCAACCCCAGCCCACCATCCATTTCGTGCCTTTTGCAAACCACCAATGTGATACCGCAAATACCAGCGCACTGATACCCAGCCATTTATGCAAACGGTACATCTTGTCCAGACCATGAAAAAAAGGCTCAACAATCTTTGGTCTCAATGCCAACAACATCGCGATACTCATTACGGCTATGGCGATGACACCACTGTATTGAACAAATACAGCCCTAAACGAAAAGTAAGTAAACGGAGCTGGCCATAAATTATCGGCCATCAACCACAACGCAGTGGGCAATAACAGTGCTGTGAGAAAGGCATATTTAATCTTTTTCATGAGTCTCTGATGAAGTGATGGAATTCTTACGGCTAATTTAACCCAACAAAAGTTAAGGCAACGTTAACGTCATAATCAGATCTGCATGGTCTGACTAGTTTGATTACAATGACAACAAACGCACATCAAAAACAGCGTGTTTTTAGCACATACAAAACAGGATCAGCATATGAAAGGCAGCCCAAAAGTTATTGAACTTCTCAATACATTACTCGCAGGCGAACTGACCGCTATGGATCAATACTTCATTCACTCACGTATGTATGAAGACTGGGGACTGACTCGCCTCTATAATCGCATCGCTCACGAAATGCAGGACGAAACCGAACACGCCGACCAAATGATCAAACGCATTTTGTTTCTGGAAGGCATGCCCGACCTGACACACCGCGAACCACTTCATGTTGGTCACACCGTCAAAGAGATGCTACAAAATGACCTCGACTTGGAATACGCCGTCGTCAAAAACCTGCGTGATGGAATTGCTCTTTGCGAAGCCGAAAAAGACTATGAAACCCGTAAAATGCTCAAACAACAGCTGGAAGATACCGAGCTGGATCACACCCACTGGTTAGAACAACAGCTTGGCCTGATTGACAAAATGGGACTGGAAAATTATCTGCAAGCCATGACATTGGCCGAAGCGGAGTAGTTCTCGTTAGGCTGGATACGCTCTCCAAGCTCGTCAATTTCGCCTTGATGGTGAGTTAGGGAAATGTTTGCCCATTTCCCTAACAACCCTAGGGCACCCCACCGTGCTGGCCTGCGGCTCCACTGCGTTGCTCGCTTTATCTGGTGATTAGTCAAAACTCCCTTCGGTCAGACACTGACCAATCATGATCCAGATAAACCTCCGCTACTCGTCAGCACAAACGGGGGATTTGAAAATAACCTTTTGCAGAAAGAATTTAACCGCCTTTTGCGCTGCCGAGCATCGCAAATTAATTTGGATAAAACACAATGAGTGTCTGAGCGTAGCGAGTTTTCATTGTGTTCCAAATTGATTGAGAAGCACAGGGAACCCGCAGGGCAAGCTTGGGCTGGCCTTTTTTGGTTCGTTTTTTGGCCAAGCAAAAAATGAACGCCCCAGCGGCAGTGCCTGATGTGAAAAAGTAAATCATCTATAGGATTTCACCCCTAGCCCCAAGCAAATGCTTGAAAACGACACCTCCCCCCCCATTTAATCCTCAACCAACTGCAACAAGCAGTTTCCACTAACACCATTAAATAGCGGCCAAAAAGCTAAACGAAGAAACCATGAGCAAACAAGAACTCTTATACCGCATCGAATTCATCCAAGCTGGCCAACGTTACGAACTGTACGCCCGCGAACTCAGCCAGGGCGGCTTATTTGGTTTTATCGAAATTGGTGATTTTGTCTGGGATACTCACACCTCAGTAGTACTAGACCCCAGCCACGAAAAACTGAAAGACGAATTTGCTGATGTGACACGCACCTACATTCCGATGCATGCGGTGCTGAGAATTGATTCGGTGACTAAAAAAGGCTTAGCCAAGATCACCGAATTTGATGGCAAAGTTACACACTTCCCAAGCCCGATTTATACGCCAAGCAATAAATAAAGTTGCTTAAAAAAGTAGGTTGGGTTGAGCTTGTTAACCCCAACAAACATAACCTCAATCTTGTACCTTGAGTTTAGTGCCTCTCCCCAACCTACCCGAGTCATTATTTCGCCTTAATGGCGAGTCAGGGGAATGCGTGCCCATTTCCCTAACAACCCTAAGGCACCCCACAGTGCTGGCCTGCGGCTCCACTCGTCATAACATTGATTCAGGCAGTCGGCTAAAACTCGCTACGCTCACAAATTTGTCTGGAACAAATTTGGACGCCGGAGGCGCCCAAAGGGTGAGTGGCATGAATGCCACGAATCAAACACTAACCAGCCGTTATCCATACAAAGCTGCGCTACTCGTCAGCACAAACGGGGGATTTGAAAAGCTCCCACTCTTCCCGTCTATTGCCATCAAACAAGCTTAATTTTTGGATCAAAGGCAATTTCGGGTGCCCTTTTGTTTGGTTCGTTTATTTTGGGCATGCAAAATAAATGAACGCCCAGCGGTAGCGTATGAAAGAAAGTAAATCATCATCAATACTCGAAGGCTTATCTTAGATAATGTCATTAATTTCGCCTTAATGGCGAGTCAGGGAAATGCGTGCCCATTTCCCTAACAACCCTAGGGCACCCCACCGCGCTGGCCTACGGCTCCACTGCGTTGCTCAATTTGTCTGGCGTCTGGTTAAAACTCGCTAACGCTCAAACACTAACCAGCCGTTATCCAGACAAACCTGCGCTACTCGTCAGCACAGACGGGGGACTAAAAAGCACCTCTCCGTGCATAAAAAAGTGCCTTTATTTCAACGGTAAATAAATATCGGTAATCAATTCATGCTCATCCACTTCTGGAAACATATTGATATAGTGAAAGAAAACAGGGAAATCACGTAGCTCTTCATCTGTTTCCGGTAACCACTGACCGTAAAGATAATAAATCGGTGTATCAATATCATCCCGTGAGCCAAAATGTCTTACTTTGGCACATCGCCCAGCCGGAATTATTTTTGTTATTAGACCTTGTTCATTTTCTGGAATATCAGCCAGGACAGAACCACAAAGGTCAAACTCAAACTCATCAGCACTGACAACATTGGGATCGTTATATGGCACACCATACGTATCACTCGTCTTTACCGGTGATAAACCACTTTGCTTACGCCAATCAATAAATTTACTAATGGAATCATTCAGCACATTCGGTGAACCACGGTGTTCTAATACTGCTACTTTTGTTTCCACAAACTCCACAATTTCTACATTCATTATCATTGACCTCTCAATTCTTGTTAATTTAATCAGTTCATTCCAAATTTCCCACTTGGGCATTTGTTTGAATTGAGAAGGACTCTGCTGACAGTAATTTTTGAATGCACGCGAAAATGACTCTGGACTTTCAAAACCTGCTTGTAAGGCAATATCAATCACACGTAACTTAGGCTCAAACACTAACTGATAAGCTGCACGTTTCAACCGAGAAATCTGAATGTATCTAGCGACATTAATGCCGACAAAGTCAGCAAACTGACGGTGAAAGTGATACCTCGAAAAATGTGCAATCTGGCTCAGCGAATCGACGGATAAATCATCATAAAGGTGTGACTGAATATACTCACACACCTTCATCATTCTATTTTCATACTTGCTCATGATTTACCCATCCCCTCAATTCGAGAGACAGTATCGTTGTATTTAAGAAATGAAGCCTGACAGAAATTGCTCTTTTAATATTGCCATTATTTGGTCTTGATGACGAATCAGGGAAATGTGTGCCAATTTTAAATGTAGGTTGGGTTGAACCTGTGAAACCCAACAAATCCTGAGTCTTGATATATATTGGGTTTCGTTCCTCTACCCAACCTACCCAAGTCATTATTTCGCCTTGAAGGCGAGTCAGGGAAGTGCGTGCCCATTTCCCTAACAACCCTAGGGCACCCCACCGTGCTGGCCTGCGGCTCCACTCGTCATAACATTGATTCAGGTGGTCGGCTAAAACTCGCTGCGCTCACAAATTTGTCTGGAACAAATTTGGACGCCGGAGGCGCCCATAGGGGGAGTGGCATGGATGCCACGAATAAAACACTAGCCGCCCTCAGACCTGAATAAATGTCATTCCTCGTCAGCACAAACGTGGAAATAGGGATCGCTTTTCGTCCCGTCTATTGCCGCTAAAAATTCGCTGTATTTTATGGATTAAGTGGGCACGTGTTTGAGCGTAGCGAGTTGGTGTCCACGCCATAAAATACAGTGAATCTTTAGAGATAGGCAATATCGGGTGCCCTTTTGTTTGGTTCGTTTATTTTGGGCATGCAAAATAAATGAACGCCTCAGCGGCAGCGTATGAGGTAAGAATATAATTCCATATTGGACTTATTCGATCTTATCGCTCTTCTGTATGTTGTGCCTTGCACACAATAGCTGAATATTTTCAGCCTTCAGTGAGGTACCACCTTTGGAGTATGGAAGAATGTGATCAAAATGCAATTCATCAGTTGAGCCACACATGGTGCATTTACCACCATCTCGCTTCCATACTTCTAGCTTAACGTGGGTGGGAATGATTCTGCGATGTTTGGAGTCTTTAAACTCTGTGTCTACCGGAGCAGAACTGTCCTGGAGTTCTTCTATAGCTTCGAGACGAAACTTAAAGACCTCACGATTACCATCATCTTCTCTCCATGAATCTGTGAGATGAAATAATCCATTATATCCCCAGATTCCTTTTCGCAATTTTTCATAGACACGAATTAAATCAGGCGCTTTAGTGCCAGCCTTGAAAGCTTGTGCAGCTCTGTGAAATTTGCCATTCTCGGTCAAATTACCACTTGGCAGAAACTCTGGTTGATCGACTAGTTTTGGCATTGGCACTTCTGGTGTACGTGAATGGTCATGGCCTTCGTAAATCAAAACGGCACCATCATCCAAAACCGCATCTTGATAAGGAGCGTTAGTCTGGACAGACATAAGAAATACAGAGTGACCACCATGAATCCTAAAGTTCATTCCTCTTTGCAGTGAAGAGCCTTCCCGTCGACACATTTCAAAGTAAGAAATAATCTCATTTTCAGCAGCCATAAAATCCCTTCAAGCCATTTACTTTTTCTTCACCGGCCTCTGCCACCCACTAACCGTCTTCTGCTTAGACACCGTCAACGTTAACTCACCAGCCGGCGCGGTTTTGCGAATCGTAGACCCAGCCCCAATCGTCGCCCCATCCTCAATATTCACCGGAGCAACCAACTGCGTATCCGATCCAACAAACACCCGATCACCAATCACAGTACGATGTTTATTGGCTCCATCATAATTACAGGTAATCGTACCGGCACCAATATTCACATCGGCGCCCATATCGGTATCACCAATATAACTTAAATGATTGATTTTAGAACCTAATCCGATATTGGCATTTTTGACTTCAACGAAGTTACCGACTTTGGCTTTAGCCGCTAAACGGCTACCCGGACGTAAACGTGCATAAGGCCCAACGGAACAGTTAGCGCCCACTTCGGCATTTTCTATAATGCTATTAGGTAAGATTTCAGCACCTTCATGAATCACGCTATTGATGATGATGCAGTTGGCGCCGATCGTGACATCATTTGCCAATGTATTATTACCTTCAAAAATCACATTCACATCAACCGTAATGTCTTGTCCTACCGTCAGTTCACCACGAATATCGACACGAGCCGGATCACGCATGGTGACGCCTGCCATCATTAATTCAGTCGCTTTTTTCTGCTGGTAATAACTTTCCAGCTCAGCGATTTGGACACGGTTATTGACGCCTGCAACTTCCTGTTCATCCTCACAAGTAATCGAATCAATATCTATACCTTCTTCAACGGCTTTAGCAATCAGATCCGTCAGGTAATATTCGCCTTGGGCATTATTATTATCAAGTTGTGATAAGGCTGTGTTTAACCATTTAGCTGGAATACACATAATGCCGGTATTCACTTCGTTGATCTCACGGGTTTCTTCGTTAGCGTCTTTTTCTTCCGTGATCATCAGCATACGACCAGTGACATCACGCACGATGCGTCCATAGCCTGTTGGGTCATCCAATACCGTGGTCAGTACTTTGAGTGTGCTGGCATCACCTTCATGAATCAGTGCCTCAAGGGTTGCGTTTTCAATTAGCGGTACATCACCGTATAGCACTAATACTTGGTCACTATCCTGATAAAAAGCTTTAGCCTGTTCAACAGCATGGCCTGTCCCTTTTTGCTCTAACTGCATGGCCGTATCGATACCTTGCTGTTCAAGATAAGGCATGACCTCATCTGCACCACTGCCACACACAACGGCTAGTTGACTGGGATTGAGTTGTTTAGCGGTATCAATCACGTGTTGCAGTAAAGGTTTGTTGGCCAATGTGTGCATGACTTTGGGTTTTGCTGATTTCATGCGTGTGCCTTTACCGGCAGCGAGGATGATAATGCTCAGGCTCATAGGGTATTCCGTATTGGTAATAATGGGTTAAGTTTAGCAGACAATAGATAAAAAAAAGGCCGTCACGAGGACAGCCTTTTTTATTTTTTGCAGTGAAAGACTAGCGTCCTTTACTGTTCGATCTTAGTCGCTCGATTGCACGCAGTTGCGCCATTGCTTCAGCCAGTTCTTTCTGAGCTTCTGCAAAGTCACGTTTCGCTGAGCCATCGTTGATTGCTTTTTCTGCATCCGCTTTCGCTTGTAATGCAGCCGCTTCATCAACGTCAGCCGCACGTAATGCCGAGTCAGCCAACACAGTAACAACGTGTGGTTGAACTTCCAGCATGCCGCCAGAAACGTAGTACTGCTCTTCTTCGCCGTTCTCTTTCAAGACACGAACTTCACCTGGTTTAAGGCGAGTCAGCATAGGAGTGTGACGTGGGTAGATACCCACTTCACCCAACACAGCTGATGCAAAGACAGCTTGTGCCAGACCTGAAAAGATCTGATTCTCTGCGCTTACGATATCAACATGGATAGTCATAGCCATGTTTACCTCCCAGGGGATTAGTACTTCTTAGCTTTCTCGACAGCTTCTTCGATGCTACCTACCATGTAGAACGCTTGTTCTGGTAGTGAATCGTAGTCGCCATTCAGAATGCCTTGGAAGCCAGCAATCGTGTCTTTCAGAGAGACGTATTTACCAGGTGCACCAGTAAAGACTTCTGCTACGAAGAACGGTTGTGACAAGAAACGCTGAATCTTACGAGCACGAGATACAGTCAGTTTGTCTTCTTCTGACAGTTCGTCCATACCCAAGATCGCGATAATGTCTTTCAGTTCTTTATAACGTTGCAATGTACCTTGAACGCCACGTGCCACTTCATAGTGCTCGTTACCAACCACTAATGGATCAAGCTGACGTGAAGTTGAATCTAACGGGTCAATCGCTGGGTAGATACCTAATTCAGCAATTGAACGTGATAATACAACTGTCGCGTCTAAGTGAGCGAAAGTGGTAGCTGGTGATGGGTCAGTCAAGTCATCCGCAGGTACGTATACCGCTTGGATAGAGGTGATAGAACCTGTCTTAGTTGACGTGATACGTTCTTGCAGAACACCCATTTCTTCAGCCAGTGTCGGTTGGTAACCTACCGCAGAAGGCATACGACCTAACAGAGCTGATACTTCAGTACCGGCCAGTGTGTAACGGTAGATGTTATCAACGAAGAACAGTACGTCACGACCTTCGTCACGGAAGTATTCCGCCATGGTCAGACCAGTCAACGCAACACGTAGACGGTTACCAGGTGGCTCATTCATCTGACCATATACCAGTGATACTTTGTCGATAACGTTTGAATCTGTCATTTCATGATAGAAGTCGTTACCTTCACGAGTACGTTCACCAACACCGGCGAATACTGAGTAACCGCTATGCTCGATCGCGATGTTACGAATCAGTTCCATCATGTTAACGGTTTTACCTACACCAGCACCACCGAACAGACCAACTTTACCACCTTTCGCGAATGGGCAAACCAGGTCGATAACTTTGATACCTGTTTCAAGTAATTCATTACTTGCTGCTAATTCGTCAAAAGTCGGTGCAGAACGATGGATACCCCAACGTGCTTCTTCACCGATGTCGCCTTTTTCGTCAATAGGGTTACCTAAGACGTCCATGATACGACCTAATGTTTGTTTACCAACCGGTACGCTAATCGCTTTACCTGTGTTAGAAACTGCTAAGTCACGCTTCAGACCATCAGTTGTACCCATGGCAATCGCGCGAACAACACCGTCACCTAATTGTTGTTGAACTTCCAGCGTTAAGCCAGCTTCATCAACCATGAGGGCGTCATATACTTTAGGCAGGCTGTCACGTGGGAATTCCACGTCGACGACCGCGCCGATAATTTGAACAATCTTTCCAGAGCTCATCTCGCTTCCTCTTAATATCTTCTATATCAGTTATACCGCAGCGGCACCTGCAACAATCTCGGAGATCTCTTGCGTAATCGCAGCTTGTCGAGCTTTGTTGTAAACCAATTGCAAGTCATCAATAAGATCACCTGCATTGTCGCTCGCATTTTTCATTGCGATCATTCGAGATGCTTGCTCGCAGGCAATATTCTCGACAACACCTTGGTAAACTAATGATTCGATGTAACGAACGAGCAGGTCGTCAAGTACATCTTTTGCATCAGGTTCGTAAATGTAATCCCAGTGATGGGAAAGCTCTTCGCTCGGCTTCTCAGGCTTGGCCGGTAACAACCGTACAATTTTGTTGTCTTGAGTCATGGTGTTCACGAACTCGTTATAAACAAAATATAGGCTGTCAATCTGACCTTCGTTGTAAGCATCCAGCATAACCTTAACAGTACCAATCAGTTCATGCGCTTGTGGCGCATCACCTAATTGCACTTTCTGACTGACAAGGTTGACGGGCAGTCGTTTAAAGAAAGTAGACGCTTTCTGGCCGATAGCACAGACATCTACTTCCAAACCTGCATCCAATTTTGTTTTGATATCTTTCAAAACGGATTTAAACAGGTTGTTATTCAGACCGCCACAAAGTCCGCGATCAGACGAGACCACAATGTAGCCAACACGTTTGCTTTCTTCACGATCTTGTAAGTACGGATGTTTGTACTCTGGATGTGCAAAAGCTAAATGCTGAATAACGTTGTAAATCTTGTCTGAATAAGGACGTGTCGCTGCCATGCGATCTTGAGCCTTACGCATTTTACTCGCTGCAACCATCTCCATAGCAGAAGTAATTTTCTGCGTATTTTTGATGCTGCCAATTTGAGTCCGTATCTCTTTACCGCTAGCCATGACTTATGCTCCGATTACCAGCTACCAGTTTTTTTAAAGCTCTCAATTGCAGTTTTCATTTGCGCTGCAATGTCGTCATTAAAGTTACCGGTTTCGTTAATAGTTGCCATCAAGTCAGCTTGGTTTGAATGCATATTCGCTAATAAAGCGGCTTCAAAGTCGCCCACTTTATTGACTTCAACATCATCCAGGAAACCTTCGTTAGCTGCGAACAGCGATACCGCCATTTCAGCCACTGACAGAGGTTGATATTGTTTCTGTTTCATCAGTTCAGTAACACGTTGACCACGGTTAATCTGTGCACGTGTCGCTTCATCAAGGTCAGAAGCAAACTGAGCGAACGCTGCCAATTCACGATACTGAGCTAAGTCTAGACGAATACCACCGCCCAGTTTCTTGATGATTTTAGTCTGAGCCGCACCACCAACACGAGATACCGATAGACCCGCGTTAATCGCAGGACGGATACCTGAGTTGAATAAGTCAGTTTCTAGGAAGATCTGACCGTCAGTGATCGAAATTACGTTAGTCGGAACGAATGCAGAAACGTCACCCGCTTGTGTTTCGATGATTGGTAATGCGGTTAATGAACCTGTTTTACCAGTTACAGCACCGTTAGTTTCTTTTTCAACGTAGTCTGCGTTAACACGTGCAGCACGTTCTAACAGACGTGAGTGAAGGTAGAAAACGTCACCAGGGTATGCTTCACGACCAGGTGGACGACGTAACAACAGAGATACCTGACGGTAGGCCCATGCTTGTTTAGTTAAGTCATCATAGATGATCAGTGCATCTTCACCCTTATCACGGAAGTACTCACCCATCGAGCAACCTGCATAAGGAGCAATAAATTGCAGTGCAGCAGAATCTGATGCAGAAGCCGCAACGATGATGGTGTGATCTAATGCACCATGCTCTTCTAATTTACGAACAACGTTAGCAATAGAAGACGCTTTTTGACCAACAGCCACATAGATACATTTAACGCCTGTACCTTTTTGGTTGATGATGGTGTCTATAGCAATCGCTGTTTTACCCGTTTGACGGTCACCGATGATCAGCTCACGCTGGCCACGACCGACTGGGATCATAGAGTCAACTGATTTCAAACCAGTTTGGATAGGTTGATCAACCGATTGACGAGCGATAACACCAGGCGCTACTTTCTCAATTGGAGAAGAGCTTTCTGCGTTGATGTCGCCTTTACCATCAATTGGTTTACCGAGTGAATCAACAACACGTCCTAATAGGGCTTCGCCTGTTGGGACTTCAAGAATACGACCAGTACATTTAACTTTGTCGCCTTCTGAAATGTGTTGGTAAGCACCCAAAATAACGGCACCTACTGAGTCACGCTCAAGGTTAAGGGCCATACCAAACGTGTTTCCTGGGAATTCAAGCATTTCCCCTGACATCACATCTGCTAAGCCATGAATACGAACGATACCGTCGGTAACACCGACTACGGTACCTTCTGTACGCGCTTCAGTGGCCCCTTCAAAGCTTTCGATACGCTTTTTGATCAGGTCACTGATTTCTGCTGAATTCAGTTGCATCTCTGTTTCCTCTATAAACGGGCCGCTTATGTAATAGCGTTGGCCAGTCTGTTCAGTTTACCCACGGCAGAACCGTCAATTACCATATCGCCTGCTCGGATAATTGCACCGCCAAGTAAGCTCTCATCAATGGTCGTGTTTAATGTAATGTCACGGCCTAAACGGGCTTTCAGAGCAGCAGAAATTTTAGCTGATTGCTCTTCCGTTAGTGGACGTGCTGAGATTACATCAGCGGTCATTAATTTTTCAGCTTCTTCGCGTAATGCTTCAAAGAGAACGGTAATGTCTGTCAAAAGTAACAGACGGTTATTTTCTGCCAACAACAACAGAAAGTTGCGTGCATCGGCTGTCATTGCATCGCCAGCAATCTCTGCCAACAAATCAACAGCCTGCTCGTCACTTACTGCAGGGCTAGTGATAATGGATTGCATTTCTGGTTCTAAAACACACTGTGCTAAAACCGCAAGCAGGTCAGACCACGCCTTCAACTCGCCTTTTTCCTGCGCGATAGAAAATACCGCGTTGGCATAAGGACGAGCGATGGTTATTGCTTCTGCCATCCTAACATTCCTCTAGATTTGGCTAACCAATTCGTCAAGCAAATCGGTGTGTGCCTTTTCATCAATTTCACGGCCGACAATTTTACCGGCACCAGCCAGCGCAATACTGCCAACTTGTGACTTCAACTCGTCACGAGCACGGTTTGCTTCCTGCTCAATTTCTGCTTTCGCAGCTGACAGGATTCGCTCGCCTTCAACACGGGCATTGTCTTTTGATTCGTCCACAATTTGATTACCACGTTTTGTTGCTTGAGCAACGATTTCATTCGCTTGCTCTTTTGCTTCGTGGATCACTTGTTGTGCACGTTTCTCAGCCAATTCCTGCTCATTTCTACCACGCTCTGCAGCTGCCAGACCGTCAGCAATTTTCTTTTTACGCTCTTCAAGCGCTTGCATGATAGGTGGCCATACATACTTCATGCAGAAGGCGATGAAGATCGCAAAGGCGATCATCTGGCCTATGATGGTTGCATTGATATTCATGCCTGTACCTCTAATTAATCGCTAATGGGGATTTATAAATCTTAACCAGCCACTGCGAACAGAACGTACATAGCCAAACCAACTGCAATCATTGGTACCGCGTCAACCAGACCAGCAACCAAGAAGAATTGTGTACGTAACATAGGAACTAATTCAGGTTGACGAGCAGCAGCTTCTAAGAAACGACCACCTAATAAACCAACACCAATCGCCGCACCCAGTGCGCCCAAGCCGATCATCAAAGCACCAGCAATATAAACTAAACCCATATCCATTTTTTTCTCCTACAAAAAAGTAAAGACTAAAAACAAAAAGTTAAAAACCCAATAAACATCAATGATGTTCTTGATGTGCCATATCCAGATATACCGTTGTCAGCACCATAAAGATAAATGCCTGTAACGTGATAATCAGAATATGGAAAATCGCCCAGCCAATCTGTAACAGACCAGCAAAAGATCCCATCACAAGACCAGCGCTATACATAGTCGCGATCAGGATGAATACCATCTCACCGGCGTACATATTGCCGAAGAGTCGTAAGCCCAATGAGAATGGTTTCGACAGTAATGTGACAGTTTCCAGAATCAAGTTAATTGGCAATGCCCATTTACCGAAAGGTTGGAATGCTAATTCACCGAGGAAACCACCTGTACCCTTAATCTTAAAGCTATAGAAAAGCATTAAGGCAAAGACTAATAACGCCATACCAAGTGTGGCATTTGGATCAGTTGAAGGTACGATTTTGAAGAACACATGATGCGGATCTGCACCGAACATTGCTGCTGCGCTTTGCGCTACCGCCATTGGAATGATATCAACCGGTATCAAGTCCATTAAGTTCATCAGGAAAATCCAGACAAAGATGGTCAGAGCAAGAGGTGCAACAAGATTATTTTTACCACCGGAGAAAGAACCTCTCACAGTGTCATCGATGAAGTCGATGATCATTTCAGCAAAGTTTTGCATGCCGGTAGGGATACCAGCTGACGCTTTTTTAGCTGCGCTGCGGAAAAACCACATCATTAGAGCGCCAAGTAGGAGAGACATAAACATCGTATCGACGTTGATAGCCCAAAATCCCATTTTGGCGGCTTCTTCAGCTGAGGTTGCAAAGCCCCAGTCGCCGCTTGGAGCCCAAACCCCAGGCTCAGTTTGTATTTGTTTCTGACCAAAAGTCAGATTCTGAAGGTGATGCTTGATATATTCTGATGTAGTAATTGTTTCACTAGCCATGTCGGTTTCAAGCCCGGTTAGTCTGTCCCATAAACAACATCATCTGTGTGGCTGTAAAACCAAGCATCAACGCGACAATATTCATCTCCAGCAAAACGATGCCAGTGGCAAACATTACAATCGTATTCAGCCAGCGTTCAGCTACACATCTGTATGCTCTACTTAAATTTCTATTGGCATCTGCTCTTGCAGTCTCCACTGCTCGCAGAATATGCCATATCATCAAGAGAGTATTGATGATTGCAATGACGCTGCCAAAACCGGCCGCAATTGCGCTCTCAAAACCACTTGACCAAGAGGCGAAAATTACAATCAACCCCCACATTGCAACTTGCCACCACACAACGCGTTTGAGTGGCTGCAATCTAGTTAATTGCTCCATTTTTTCCACTTGGATTTGGTCTTTGCGTTAAGCAAATCAGGGCATTATATAGACGTATACTTAGTTGGGTCAACGACAAATATCCACTTAATCGTTCTCCTAGTATCACGCAAATAATCGACACAATCCCCTTTAACTTACTTGCTCATACTCTCACATCTGACTGTAAACGCGCTATAGCTAAGCTTATATTTGTTCTGGTGCTATCGCATCAGGCAACTTCTTGCCGCGTATTGGCCTGCAAGTTCAAACTTTTTGGGGTTAATTTAAATTTCTCACAATGTGCCATGTAGAGCTGTTTCAACTCAGGTTCCCCCATCAGCTCACCCGGTTCGTCACGATAACTGACTTTTCCCTGTACGGGCTCACCCTGCCACTTTTTTTCGATCGCCATACGTTCATTTTGTTGTTTGAACCAGTTAATGAACTCATTCGCTTTAGCAAGTAAACGATAACTTGATGCCCATGCATTCACTGCCATCGTGTAATAATAAGGTTGCTTCGCGATATTGCCAGGTAGAATCTCGATCTTGTTATACCATGGACTTGATGGGTTTTTGCTAGCCCAATGATAAATTGGCAAATCAACACCAAAAGCGTCTACCACACCATCAGCCAGACAGTGATGAATACGAGATTGATCTGAATAGGCAATCAAATTCTCAAGAACACAACTCCCTCCAGGCTTGTTTTCATTACTGCTCCATCGTACGCCGTTCTCTTCCAGTAACTCTACTGCTGCGGGGTCATTTATAATTCCCATGACCTTTCCATCAAGGTCACTAAGACTATTGATACGTTTATCGTCTTTACGTCTCGCTAACACCCAGTGTAGGTAGGTATAGGCTTCCGAATAAGCGACATTGTCATATTCTGCAGAGGGCGGCAACGCACTGATAACAATATCAGCAGGTGGTTCACCGAAGTTCCTGCCTGAGGTCAATAGCTCCGTACACATATCCCAAGGTGCTTCAATAAACTCACACTCCACTCCAAGAAACTGGGCGAATGCGTGTGCATAATCTACATCCAGACCTTTAAGTGGTTCACCTAACCTTTCACGGAAAGAAAGACCTACGAAATTTGGCTCAACGGCAACTCGTAACTTACCTCGACGCAATATATCATCTAACTGATCATGAGCTGGGTCAGGCACCATATATAGTTTTTTTAACGTGTTATCAAAAGCCGTCACCGCTTTATCAATCGTTGCATACTGAATATCTATATGATCCAGCCCTGTTGTCATTTCTTCGGCAACGTCATTGATAATACGATTTTTACTCTGGATTCGCTTCATTGAACCGGAGCTTAAGTCCAAGGTTTCGAATATCACTGCCGTGTTATTCATTACTAACGTCAGTTGTTCACTAATGGATTGAAATAGTTGAGTAAGCTGGCCTGTTGCCGCCTGGATAACATCCACAAAATTATCTAAACGTTGTTTATTCGTTTGATTGATGTTTTGAAGTTCATTATTGACCTGGCTGAAATCAAGTTGTTCAGCCGCCTGCTGGGCTTGCTCCATCGTCACAGTGGCTAGTCGCCTGACTTCATCAGCGACAACAGCAAATCCTCTTCCATGTTCACCAGCTCGTGCAGCTTCGATGGCTGCATTCAGAGCGAGTAAATTCACGCCCTTTCCTATTTCCAATATGCCATCCAATACTTCCGTCACGCTCATCGATTTTTCCGACAGCGTTTGAGTGATTTGCTCCATAGCTTCACTAACGGAAGTATTCACTTGATCAACTTCTATATTGATTTGAGATTGCAAGGCTCCGACTGTTGAGTTTGAACTGTTCAAATAGTCATTGGCCATATTCAACTCAGCATCCAGCTTAGTTGTGCGTTGGTTGATCTCAGAGAGAAAATTCTCCTGCACTTCAAGTGCACGGAAAATTTGGCGTGATAACTGAGAAGTTTGAGAGCTGACTAATTGAAGAGCACGATAAAAGCGTTTTTCTTCATCAGAAAAACTTGCTGCATCAATTTCTTCCTCTATCGCGTCAGTCTCGTCTGGCAACGGCTGCACTGGAGAAGAGCTTGCAAACATTTTCTTCAATATACGCATCGCATGGATTCCAAATTCTTATCAAGAATTGGATGATATGCAATAGGCAGTCCAACAAATAAGGCTGGATCAACAAGATACTATCGAGTCAAGTTTCATTAAGCCTGACAAAATTATAGTGAGTACATACTTACACTTATAATCAAACTAGGCAAAACCTATCAATTTACCGATGTGTCACTCTGATTGTATACGTGTTTTTCAGGCGATGGTTGGTGATGATCATTAACCAGGGATATTCAGAAATTTCGCACCATTTTGTCCGCATTTTCACTTTTTCTGTGCAACAAAAACATCTAAAGAAGGATTTAAGCACCCAGTTGTTCGATCAGGTTTTTAAGCTCATCAATATTGGCATAATCGTATACCAGTTTGCCCTTGCCATTGGCGCGATGCTTAATGCTGATACCTTTACCTAGTTTGCTGCTGATGCGTTGTTCTATTTCCTGAATATCTGCTGGGTTGACTGCCGGCTCAGCTTTCTTGTCGTTACTGGGTTTGAGTATCCGTCTTATGAGTTGCTCAGTTTCTCTGACAGAAAGTACTTTTTCTACAATTTGTCTGGCCGCATCAGATTGAACATCACCTTCTAACCCTAATAAGGCTCTTGCATGACCCATTTCAATGTCACCATTCTCGAGCATGCGTTTTACATCCTCATTAAGGTTTCGTAAACGTAATAAGTTCGTCACGGTTGCACGTGATTTACCGACAGCCTCTGCAGTTTGCTGATGCGT
>NZ_DIAC01000085.1:22011-27507 GCF_002414625.1 Methylophaga sp. UBA5088
CTGATGCGTCATTTCAAATTCTTCACGTAGACGGAATAATGCATTTGCTTCTTCCATCGGATTAAGATTTTCACGCTGAATATTTTCTATCAATGCCATAGCAATGGCACTACGATCAGATACATCACGAACCAGTACAGGAACTTCTACCAGACCTGCCATTCTGGAAGCACGCCAACGGCGTTCACCTGCCACGATTTCATACTTACCTTCAGCTACAGGCCGAACAATAATAGGCTGAACCAAGCCTTGTGCCCGAATAGAATCAGCCAGCTCTTCCAGAGACTCTTGTGACATATCCACACGCGGTTGATATTTGCCAGGCTGAATCATATCAAGAGGAAAGTGCTGCAAACTGTCATCTAGATTTGTAGTGTCTTCCTGATGCACATCTGCAAGTAAGGCATCTAGTCCGCGGCCTAAACCTCTTTTTTTACTCATTATTGATTAACCTTTGTCATTTAGCACTTTGCTTCTGTCGTCGCATAAACTCACTTGCCAACGCCATATAAGCTATCGAACCTCTTGAAGCACGATCATAATTCAGTACGGGTAACCCGTGACTCGGAGCTTCAGCCAAACGTACATTTCTCGGAATAATTGAATGGAAAACCTTGCCTTCAAAATGGCTAATCAATTGTCGAGATACTTCGTTTGCCAGATTGTTTCGGGCGTCAAACATCGTTCTTAATAATCCCGTCACATCCAGAGTTGGGTTAGCCCTTTGCTTAACTCTCTCAATTGTTCGTAATAACGACGACAGACCTTCCAGTGCATAATATTCACACTGAATGGGGATCAACACCCCTTGCGATGCCACCAGTGCATTAACGGTTAGCATACTCAGCGAAGGTGGACAGTCAATGAGAATGTAATCGTACTTCTCGCGTGTCGACTCAAGAGCAATGCGTAAACGATGTTCACGTAACTTACTCTCAAGCAACTCTACTTCAGCAGCCGTCAAATCAGCATTGGTTGGCATGACATCAAAACCAATTTCTTCAGGGCGTATTATAGCGTCTGCTGCACGAGCTTCAGCCATGATGACTTCATAGCTGCTGTTTTCTATCTCATTTTTATCGAGCCCACAACCCGTGGTGGCATTACCTTGCGGATCGAGATCGATGAGTAGGACTTTTTTTCCATAATCTGCCAGTGACGCGGCCAGATTGACGGTGGTGGTCGTTTTTCCAACGCCACCTTTCTGATTGGTCACTGCAAAGATATCGCCCATACTCAGTCTTAATCCTTGATAAGTCTTACTAAATGTCTTTCACCATCACACTCTGGAACCGTCAACGAGAGCACATCGTGCAAATGAAAGTCTGTCGATTCAAATGCTAATTCATCTTCAGGATAAGTCCCTTTCATGAGCACCAAGTAGCCCTTGTCCTCACAATGTTGACCTGCTAACTGAATGATGTCATCAATACTGGCAAATGCCCGTGCCGTGATGATAGCAAATTTAGGTAAAGATACCTGTTCAACGCGTCCATGCACAACCGTCACATTATCTAACGCCAGTTCTGCTTTGACTTGCTGTAAGAAACGCGTTTTCTTTGAATTACTGTCGAGCAATGTCACTCGCGTTTGCGGCTGGCATATAGCAACAGGCACCCCAGGCAAGCCCCCACCGGTTCCGACATCAAGTAATGACGTTGATGCAATATAGGGTAAGACAGAAAGACTATCGATAATATGTCTCGCCATCATTTGTTCAGGGTCGCGCACAGAAGTGAGGTTGTAGACCTTATTCCACTTATGTAGCAGCATGACATATACCACTAGCCTGTCATATTGCTCATCTAACAAAGTCAGATTAAGTAATTTACAACCACGCTTTAATTGATGTAACAAGCTCGCTTCAAGCATTAACTGGCTTCACTCAAACCGCTTCGTTTTAAATGAACCAATAATAAAGAAACGGCTGCAGGTGTCACACCTGAGATTCGTGCAGCCTGACCCAAATTACCAGGTCTGGCGTGTTCTAACTTCTCTCTCACTTCATTAGATAGACCACGCACATTTTTATAGTCCATGTCTAAAGGTAATTCTGTATTCTCATGACGCTGTAATCGATCAATCTCATTTTGTTGACGATCAATATAACCCGAATATTTCGCCTGAATCACCACTTGCTCGGCGACATCATCAGCAATATCCATTGACTCTCCCATCAAATCTAAAAGGCCAGCATAATCCACTTTCGGGCGTCTAAGTAATTCTTTGGCCGACGCCACTTTATTGAGTTTTTCTCCCAACACCTGCTCAGCTTTTTCTTGATCCACTTTTTCCGGTACAAACTTATAGCTATCAAGACGAGCATTTTCCCTGGCCACAGCATCCTGTTTTTCGTTAAATACGGCCCAGCGTTCATCATCAACCAGACCTAATTGACGACCAATTGGTGTCAGGCGAATATCCGCATTATCCTCACGCAGCATCAAACGATATTCGGCACGGCTGGTAAACATTCTATAGGGCTCACGTGTACCTGATGTAATCAAGTCGTCAATCAATACGCCCATATAGGCTTCATCACGACGAGGATACCACTGCTCTTCACCTCGGGCCTGCAACCCAGCATTCAGACCAGCAATTAATCCTTGGGCACCCGCTTCTTCATAACCAGTAGTGCCATTAATCTGACCGGCAAAGAACAGACCTGCCATGTATTTTGTTTCCAACCAGGGGTGCAAATCACGTGGATCAAAGAAGTCATACTCAATCGCATAGCCCGGTCTTGTGATATGAGCATTCTCCAAACCTCCCATCGAGCGCACTATTTCATACTGCACATCAAATGGAAGACTTGTCGAGATGCCATTTGGATAAACTTCACCACACTCCAATCCCTCTGGCTCTAGGAAAATCTGGTGTGATTGACGATCGGCAAAACGAACCACTTTATCTTCGATAGAGGGACAGTAACGTGGACCAATACCTTCGATTTCACCGCTATACATCGGTGAACGATCCAGATTATTTCTAATGACATCATGTGTTCGTTCATTAGTGTGAGTGATGTAACACGAGATTTGACGAGGATGATGCTCAGCTTTACCCAAGAATGAAAATACGGGTGTAGGAGTATCACCAGGCTGCTCAGTCAGCTCTGAGAAATTAATACTATTGATATCTATGCGTGGTGGTGTGCCTGTTTTAAGGCGGTCAACTCTAAAAGGTAAAGCACGCAGACGTTGGGATAGAGCGATGGAAGCTGGGTCGCCAGCACGACCGCCCTGATGGTTTTGTAAACCAATATGTATTAACCCGCCAAGGAAAGTACCCACTGTTAACACAACCGCTTTAGCTGAGAAACGCAGTCCTGCCTGAGTCACAACACCCACAACGCGATCACTTTCTACCACCAGATCATCGACTGGTTGCTGGAATATATAGAGGTTGGGTTGATTTTCCAGATAAGCCCGGACTGCCGCTTTGTATCGAATACGATCTGCCTGAGCTCGTGTTGCTCTGACCGCAGGCCCTTTACTAGAGTTTAATGTGCGAAACTGAATACCCGCCCTATCAGCGGCTTTCGCCATAATGCCGCCTAGAGCATCAATTTCTTTTACCAGGTGCCCCTTACCAATGCCACCGATTGCTGGATTACAGCTCATCTGTCCTAGTGTCTCGATATTTTGCGTCAGTAATAGTGTTTTCACACCCTGACGAGCAGAGGCTAACGCCGCTTCGGTTCCGGCATGGCCACCACCGACAACGATGACCTCATAATGATCCTGGAAACTCATATCACACCAACAATCTAGAAATTAAAGGAGGTAATTTTAACATGCTGTTAATAATGTTTGCCTATAATTCAAACATTTATATTAATAACTGCTGAGAACTTTATGGAAAAAAATCGTGGCATTAAGCGTTTACTCTTCGCTCTGGTCTACTCATGGCAGGGTCTTCGATCAGCTTTAAAACATGAAGAAGCTTTCCGTCAGGAATTTTTTGCCTTTGTTTTATTAGCAGCGTTCAGTTTTTACCTGGATGTCACAGCGGTAGAACGACTTTTGATGATTTCCAGCATCGTGTTAGTCATGATAGTGGAAGTACTCAACTCAGCGATTGAAACCGTTGTTGACCGGGTAAGTACAGACAAACATAAGTTATCTGGGCGCGCTAAAGATTATGGTTCGTTTGCCGTGTTAATGACTATCCTCATCGCCACTGCAACTTGGCTTACGGTTTTACTCTAGCTTCAACCTTATAAGACACAATCATCAGGATGATGCCAAATACGATCATAGGTAAGCATAGAATTTGTCCCATGGTTAACCAATCAAAAGCTAAATATCCATATTGAGCATCAGGAATACGCACGAACTCTACCAAAAAGCGGAAAAAACCGTATCCCAATAAGAACAAGCCAGAAACTGCCGCTTTCGGTCTTGGTTTGGATGAGAACCACCATAAGATGATAAATAGCAAAACACCTTCTAAGGCAGCTTCATAAAGTTGCGATGGATGTCTTGGTAGTGGTCCTGCACCAGGAAACACCATGGCCCAAGGCACATCCGTGACTTTCCCCCATAGCTCACCATTAATAAAGTTACCGATACGACCAAACATCAAGCCGATAGGTACCATCGGGGCAATAAAGTCACTGATCTCAAAAAAGGATTTACCTGTTTTCTTACCAAACCACGCAAAGGCAGCTAGTACACCCAGCAAGCCACCGTGGAAAGACATCCCTCCTTGCCATATTTTGAATATGTTTAATGGGTTCTCCAGGTTTGCCTGAAAATCATAAAAAATGGCATACCCTACGCGCCCACCAATGATCACGCCTACCGCGCCGTAAAACAATAAATCTTCCAATTGTTGCCGAGTCCACTCCGTTTTATTGACGCGATAAAGCCCCAGTAACCAGACAAACAAAAAACCGAATAAATACATCAGCCCGTACCAATGTACGTGAAGGGGACCGATACTTAGGGCTATGGGATCTATTTGAGGATAAGTCATATGCGTCACTTTATATAAGGTATGGCAATCATACCAACTCAATGCCTCCATGGCGATGAATAAAACATAACTGCACCATTTTGGACAAAGCGTCAAATTTGTCGCACCAAATTGATCACATGTTAAGCCTAGACTGTGTCCACCACCTCCTTATCCATCTGTTTTTTATAGGATTTGTAAAGTTGGCACACATTCTGCTCTTGTTGTTGTAGTCTGAATACAAAGTGTTGCAAAAGACCAACGCAGGTATTCAAGAAAGACTAAAAACATTTTAAACCGAGGAGTAACACCATAATGAAATTACGTACAATTTCGGCTCTTACATTAGCAGCATCAACCATGTTTGCTGCTTCATCAGCAATGGCTTGGGAAAGTGAAGACGGTCAGCACTCAACAAGTGCATCTGTTGGCCTTTACAGTGATTATATCTTCCGTGGTATCTCATTCACTGATGAAGACCCAGCAATCCAAGGCAGCTTTGATTATGCACACGCATCTGGCCTATATGCTGGAACA
>NZ_DIAC01000085.1:27608-27819 GCF_002414625.1 Methylophaga sp. UBA5088
CGCATCTGGCCTGTATGCTGGAACATGGGCGTCAAACTTAAGTGATAGCTCTGACAGCAATATCGAGATTGACCTTTATGTTGGCTTTGCTAATGAGTTTGGTGATACAGGTATTGGCTATGACTTTACCGTTTTACGCTACATGTACCCAGGTCAAAACAGCAATGATGAATTAGATTACACCGAATACCTTGGTGCTCTGTCTTACAGC
>NZ_DIAC01000085.1:27950-52532 GCF_002414625.1 Methylophaga sp. UBA5088
GGTGCTCTGTCTTACAGCTATTTCACAGCAATGGTCGGTTACACAAGCGAACTGAGTGGCGACAGCGATATTGATGAAACATATTATAACCTGTCATTTGACTACGAACTACCATACGGTGTTGGTTTCAATGCGGCAATCGGTTACACAGACTCAGATCGTAACGATGGCACAAGCCTTTCAGACAGCTATGTAGATTACACACTTGGATTGTCTAAATCTTTCATCGGTCTTGATTGGTCAGTAGCTTACGTTGGTACTAACAGCGACGGTGAAGACTTTGAATTACAAAACGGCACATCTGATGACCGTTTCGTATTTGGTGTTAGCTCATCATTCTAAACTTCTCACAGCTACCCCCTCGATGTTGAGGGGGTAGATTTTCTACAGAAGGAAATACGCTTATGAAACAAGTTGTAGCAATTATTAAGCCCTTCAAGCTTGATGATGTCAGAGAATCTCTCTCAGAAATCGGCGTACAAGGATTGACCGTTTCAGAGGTAAAAGGTTTTGGACGTCAAAAAGGCCACACAGAGTTATATCGTGGTGCTGAATATGTCGTTGATTTCTTACCTAAATTGAAACTAGAAATCGCCGTTGATGACGATATCATCGAACAAGTGATTGAAGCAATCATCAAAGGTGCCAATACTGGCAAAATTGGTGACGGTAAAATCTTTGTTTACCCATTAGAGCAAGTGGTCCGCATTCGCACAGGCGAAACCGGCCCAGATGCATTATAAGCTTGAGGAGTAGAGAATATGGAAAATAATATCTTCGAACTCCAGTATGCCCTGGATACCTTTTACTTCCTAGTAAGTGGCGCCTTGGTAATGTGGATGGCGGCCGGCTTTGCCATGCTTGAATCAGGTTTGGTTCGGTCTAAAAACACCACTGAAATACTGACTAAAAATATTTTAACTTATGCTATCGCATGCACCATGTATCTGATTGTTGGTTATGATCTCATGTATGGCGGCGGTATTTTCTTGGATGGTCTTGCTGCTGACGGTGTTACTGGCGCAGAGGATCCAGCAACATACTCACCATCATCTGACTTCTTCTTCCAAGCAGTCTTCGTTGCAGCCACTATGTCAATCGTGTCTGGTGCAGTCGCTGAGCGTATGAAGTTATGGACTTTTGCTGCTTTTGCTGTAGTTATGACTGCTTTCATTTACCCAATGGAAGGTAGCTGGACTTGGGGTGGTAATGACGTATTCGGCATGTACAACCTTGGCGATCTTGGTTTCTTAGACTTCGCTGGTTCAGGTATCGTACACATGGCTGGTGCTGCCGCTGCTTTAGCAGGTGTTCTGTTACTTGGTGCTCGTAAAGGTAAATACGGTCCAAATGGTCAAATTAACCCAATTCCTGGTGCTAACTTACCATTAGCTACTCTGGGTACATTCATCCTGTGGATGGGTTGGTTTGGTTTCAATGGTGGTTCTGTTCTAGCAACTGCTTCAGTTGAAAGTGCAAACGCCGTTGCAAATGTTTACCTCAACACTAATGCTGCTGCTGCAGGCGGTGTTATAGCAGCACTTATTGTAGCTAAACTGATGTTTGGCAAAGCTGACCTGACAATGATTTTGAACGGTGCATTAGCAGGCTTGGTTGCTATTACAGCTGGCCCTGATACACCATCACCACTGATGGCTACTATCATCGGTGCAATCGGCGGTATCATCGTTGTCTTCTCAATCATCTTCTTAGATAAAGTGAAAATCGATGACCCAGTTGGTGCAATCTCTGTTCACGGTACAGCTGGTCTGTGGGGTCTGTTAGCAGTGCCATTAACTAACAGCGATGCTTCTTTCTCTGGTCAGTTAATCGGTGCAGCAACTATCTTTGTTTGGGTATTTGTTGTCAGCTTGATTGTCTGGGGTATTCTCAAAGCAGTCATGGGTATTCGTGTCTCTGAAGAAGAAGAGTACGAAGGTGTTGACTACGTTGAATGTGGTATGGAAGCATACCCAGAGTTTACTAACACTGGTAAATAAACCACTCGTTAGATAATCTCATTACAAAAAAGGGCAAGTATTGATTACTTGCCCTTTTTTTATATTTAACAATCATCAGCAAAGCTTACTGATGATATTTTTCGCTTAATCGGTGAACTGACTCAACAAGTCTTGCCATATTCTCTGGATCAACTGATGGATGAATACCATGGCCGAGGTTAAAAACATGGCCCGTCCCTTTCCCATAAGCATCAAGTATCGTACTAACTTCTTGTTCAACTCGGTCAGGTGATGCATATAACACGCATGGATCCATATTGCCTTGCAGTGTGACTTTCTCACCAACGCGTTGTCTTGCTGAACGAATATCTGTTGTCCAATCTAGACCAAGGCCATTGACACCAGTTTCAGCCATCCACTCGAGCCACTGTCCGCCACCTTTGGTAAATACTGTAACCGGCACTTCTCGGCCTTCAGACTCTTTAGTTAAACCATTCACAATTTTTTCCATATAGGCGAGAGAGAAGGTTTTATAATTTTCAGGACTGAGAGCCCCACCCCAGGTATCAAACAACATAATCGCCTGTGCACCGGCATTAATTTGGGCATTAAGATAGGCAATCACAGAATCAGCTAACACGTTTAACAGAGCATGCATTTGATTAGGTGCATCAAACATCATTCCCTTAATCTTGGCGAAATCTTTACTACTACCACCTTCTACCATATAACAAGCCAATGTCCACGGGCTGCCACTAAAACCGATGAGTGGTACTTTGCCATCGATTTCTTTTCTGGTGAGACGAATTGCATCCATCACATAACCCAGGGAATCTTCCATATCAGGAACTGAAAGATTAGCTATATCCTGAGCAGTCTGAATTGTTTTTGAAAACTTAGGCCCTTCACCTGTCACAAAATGTAGTCCGAGCCCCATTGCATCAGGAATTGTCAAAATATCAGAAAAGATGATCGCGGCATCAAGATCATAGCGTCTGAGCGGTTGCAGTGTCACTTCACAAGCCAGTTCAGGGGTCGAGCAAAGCGTCATAAAATTACCGGCTTTTTCTCTGACTTTACGATATTCAGGTAAATATCGACCCGCCTGTCGCATTACCCATACCGGCGTTTTATCGACGGGCTGTTTTAGTAATGCTCTGAGATAACGATCATTTTGTAGACTACTCACCATTGACTCCTGAATAACTGGACCTACTTTGAAAGTAATAGATATAAAAAAGGCTTCATCATACAGGATGCGATATCTCTGTATGAAAAAGCCTTATTGTTTAATGATGCAGATCAGTAATTAAACGTCTAAGAAATCCAGAATACCTTCTGCCGCCTGACGTCCTTCCCATACTGCAGTCACAACCAGGTCAGAGCCACGAACCATATCGCCACCGGCAAAAATCTTAGGGTTAGTTGTTTGGTACTTAATCGCTGCTTCTGAAGGAGCTAATACGCGACCACCATCATCGATTGAGATATTGAATTTCTCAAACCATGGCGCTGGACTTGGACGGAAACCAAACGCAATGACAACCGCATCAGCAGGAATGATTTCTTCACTTCCTGGCACCGGCTCTGGACGGCGACGGCCACGTTCATCCGCTTCACCTAAAGCGGTAGTCACCACTTTAACGCCTTCGACTTTACCATTACCCACAATTTCTACTGGCTGACGGTTCCATAAAAACTGAACACCCTCTTCACGCGCATTATTTACTTCGCGTCGTGAACCAGGCATGTTCTCTTCATCTCGACGATATGCACAAGTGACACTCTCTGCGTTTTGACGGATAGAAGTACGGTTACAATCCATTGCGGTATCACCACCACCCAAGACCACAACGCGTTTGCCTTCCATTGAGACATAGTCATCGGTAGGAATATCGAGTAAGTGTTTATTATTGGCTACTAAGAAAGGTAAGGCTTCATATACACCGGGTAAGTCTTCACCAGGGAAACCACCCTTCATATAGGTATATGAACCCATACCAAGGAATACGGCATCATAGTCATCAATTAATGTCTGGAAATCAACGTCTTTACCCACTTCGGTATTCAAGCGGAATTCAACACCCATGCCTTCAAGTACTTCACGACGACGCTTAACAACCTGTTTTTCCAGTTTAAATTCAGGTATGCCAAATGTCAGCAAACCACCTATTTCTGGATAACGGTCAAATACAACAGGCTTTACACCGTTACGCACAAGGACATCGGCAGCACCTAAACCTGCTGGACCCGCCCCAATGATAGCGACACGTTTGCCAGTCTCGACGACATTGGACAAATCTGGGCGCCAGCCTTGCTCAAGCGCTGTGTCTGTGATGTATTTCTCAACAGAACCGATAGTCACTGCACCAAAACCATCATTTAACGTACACGCACCTTCACATAACCGGTCTTGCGGACAAACCCTGCCACAAATTTCTGGCAGAGTATTAGTGGCATGGGATAGCTCGGCAGCTTCTTCTAAATTGCCCTCACTGACTAGTTTCAGCCAATTCGGAATATAGTTGTGAACGGGACATTTCCATTCACAGTATGGGTTACCACACTCTAAACAGCGGTCTGCTTGCTCTGCTGAAGAATCGGCATCAAAATCACCATAAATTTCACCAAACTGTTTGATCCGAACGTCAGCATCAAGCTTCTTTGGGTCGAAACGCCCCACATCTAAAAACTGAAATGTATTTTTTGCCATAATTATTATCTTAGTCTCTGGACTTATGCCGCTTTAGTAGCAAGTTTTAACAAGCCATCAATTGCTGCTGCTTTTGGTTTTACTAACCAGAACTCTTTAATGCGTTGTTCAAACGCATCGAGCAACTGATGTCCCCACACACTACCGGTTTCACGAACATGATCTTCAATCATACCTTTGAGATAGAGTGATAATTCTGACATTTCAGGGCTATCAATTCTGACGAGTTCGACGAGTTCTTTGTTATAACGCTCAGCAAACGTATTATCACTATCTAATACAAATGCCAGACCGCCAGTCATACCGGCACCGAAGTTCAACCCTGTTTCACCAAGTACAGCGACAACCCCGCCCGTCATATATTCACAACCATGGTCACCTACGCCTTCTACGATAGCTGTAGCTCCGGAGTTACGAACGGCAAAGCGTTCACCAGCACGACCTGATGCATAAAGCGATCCGCCTGTTGCACCATATAGGCACGTATTACCCATGATACTGGCTTCTTGCGTTTCAAACTCACTCTCAGGTGAAGGATAGATAACAAGCTTACCGTCAGCCATACCTTTACCAACGTAGTCGTTGGCATCACCTTCAAGGTACATTTCAAGGCCACCAGCATTGAACACGCCAAAGCTTTGACCAGCAGAACCTTTTAGTTTGAGACGAATCGGTTTATCAGCCATGCCATAGTTACCGTACAGCTTGGCAATTTCACCGGATAATCGTGCACCAATAGACCGGTTGATATTCCGTACTTCGTAGCTGAATTTACCGCCAGTTTTGTTAACAATGGTTTCTTTGATATCAACCACCATTTGCTCAGCCAATTCACCTTTATCATAAGGTTCATTTTTTGGCTCTAAACAGAATTGTGGTTTATCAGCAGCCACACCAGCGGAAGACAATAACGGCGCCAAATTCAAACTTTGTTGTTTTGTCGTTTCACCCGGTAATAACTCCAATAAGTCAGTGCGACCGATCAAATCCTGCAGACTGACCACACCTAACTTAGCTAACCACTCTTGTGTTTCACGAGCAACAAACTGGAAGTAGTTCATCACCATCTGTGGCAAACCAATGAAATGTTGCGTACGCAGCTTCTCATTTTGAGTTGCAACACCGGTTGCACAGTTATTGAGGTGACAAATACGTAAGTATTTACAACCCAGCGCGACCATTGGGCCAGTACCAAAGCCAAAACTTTCTGCACCAAGAATCGCTGCCTTGATAACATCCAGACCAGTTTTTAAGCCACCATCTGTTTGTAGGCGTACTTTATCGCGTAAGTCATTGGCACGAAGCGTTTGATGAGCCTCACTCAGACCTAGCTCCCATGGACCACCTGCGTATTTCACAGAGGTAAGCGGACTTGCACCGGTACCACCATCATAACCAGAAATGGTAATCAGATCGGCGTAAGCTTTCGCCACACCAGCAGCGACCGTACCCACGCCAGCTTGTGATACTAGCTTCACAGATACCAGCGCATCAGGATTCACCTGTTTCAAGTCAAAAATCAGCTGGGCAAGATCTTCGATTGAATAAATATCATGATGTGGCGGTGGTGAAATCAATGTCACACCTGGCACAGAGTGGCGCAAAGTTGCAATCATCTGATTGACTTTACCACCTGGCAACTGACCACCCTCACCAGGTTTCGCACCTTGAGCAACTTTGATCTGCAACACTTCTGCATTAACAAGATAATGTGGTGTGACACCAAAACGGCCAGAGGCGATCTGCTTGATTTTTGAAACACGTTCATTACCAAAGCGATCAGGATCTTCGCCACCTTCACCTGAGTTAGAACGGCCGCCTAATCTGTTCATAGCCACCGCGAGTGCTTCATGTGCCTCAGGCGATAAAGCGCCTAATGACATACCTGCACTGTCAAAGCGTTTAAGAATGTTGCTCACATCTTCAACTTGGTTCAGTTCAAGAGGTTGATCCGATAGTTTGACCTTCATCAGGTCACGTAACACCATAGGTGAACGTTCATTCACCAGCTCAGCATAGGCTTTGTAATCATCATAGCTGCCACCTTGAACTGCTTTTTGCAAGGTAGCGATAATGTCAGGGTTATAGGCGTGATACTCACCACCATGGATAAACTTCAACAAACCGCCTTGTGCACGTTTTTTACGTTGGTTCCAAGCTAGTTTTGCTAATGTCTCATCATCAGACTGAAGATCTTCAAATGTTGAACCACTGACACGGCTTGTGGTTGCCGTAAAGCATTTATCAACGATGCTGTCGTTTAGGCCGACAACTTCAAATAGCTGGGCACCGCGATAACTCGCAATCGTGGAAATACCCATTTTTGAAGTGATTTTGAACAACCCTTTGTTGATACCTTTACGATAGCGACGGCATAACTCTGCACGATCCAACCCTTTAATTTCATTGGTATGAATCATATCGTTCAAACAGGCATAAGCTAAGTATGGATAAATAGCTGTAGCGCCATAGCCTAGTAACGTGCCAAAGTGATGTGGATCACGCGCTGTGGCAGTTTCTACGATAACGTTCGCATCACAACGCAGGCCAGCCTGAATAAGACGTTGATGCACTGCACCTGTCGCCAATAAAGCATGAATAGGCAGTTTATCTTTAGCTATATCACGGTCACTCAACACAACCACAACGGTACCATCAGCGACTGCTTTGATAGCTTTATCGCAAAGCGCATCAATGGCAGCTTCAAGACCGACTGCTGGATCGTAGTTCAGTGATATAGTCACTGACTCATATTCAGCATTGTCTTTACCCATTGCCAATAATTGGCGGAACTGACTTTCTGACAGTACAGGCGAATCAACGACAACACGTTGAGCATGATCTTCGCCTTCTTCGAACATGTTTCGCTCTTCACCGAAACATGTTTCCAAAGACATCACTATATTTTCGCGAAGTGGGTCAATTGGCGGGTTGGTGACCTGGGCAAATTGTTGACGGAAATAATCGTAAACAGAACGGACATGTTTAGATAAAACAGGAAACGGCGTATCGTCACCCATTGAACCAATCGCTTCCTGTCCAGCCTCACCTAAAACACGGATGACCTGATCGCGCTCTTCAAAGGTGATGTTGAACAGTTTCTCATAAACCTGGTATTCCTCACCTTCAAGTGTAGGGCCAGTTTCATCATCAGCCGCATCAGACAATCTTTGCAGATTATTTTCTAACCATTGACGATAAGGTTGTGCTTTTTTCAGCATGTTATCGATGTCTTCCGGCATCAATAACTCACCAGTTTGTGTGTCAACGGCAAGCATTTGTCCTGGCTTCAAACGACCTTTCGCGATGACATCTTCCGGCTCGTATTTATACACACCCACTTCAGAGGCCAATGTGATATGGCGATCTTTGGTGATGATATAACGGGCAGGGCGCAGACCATTTCTATCTAATGTACATGCAGCATAACGACCATCGGTTGTCACTACGCCTGCAGGACCATCCCATGGCTCCATATGCATAGAGTTATAATCGTAAAATGCTTTTAAATCAGCATCCATGGTTGGATCATTCTGCCATGCAGGTGGAATAATCAAACGCATCGCACGGAAGAGACTGACGCCACCGGCTAATAAAGCTTCCAGCATATTATCCATGCTGGATGAGTCGGAACCAGAAGTGCCGACTAATGGGCGAATATCATCCATGTTCTCAATGAGAGATGTCGCAAACTTGGCACCACGCGCTAATGCCCAATTGCGGTTACCTTGAACAGTGTTAATTTCACCATTGTGCGCTAAATAACGGAATGGTTGAGCCAAACGCCATTGCGGCCAAGTGTTGGTTGAAAAGCGTTGATGGAAAACAGCAATCGATGTTTCCATGCGTTTGTCATTCAGGTCTTTATAGAATACCGGCAAGTAAGACGGCATAACCAAACCTTTATAAGACACCACGTGTGAAGACAAACTAGGAATGTAGAAATCCGCGTCATCAGTCACAGCTTTCTCAGCTTGACGGCGCGCGATATACAGCTGACGTTCAAAATCAGCTTCAGACATATCTTTCGCGGCGTTGACAAAGACTTGGCGCATCACAGGCAGTGATGTTAATGCTTGCTGACCGCAAGCCGAAGCTGGATCAACGGGCACATCACGCCAGCCTAAAACCTCTAAGCCTTGCTTGGTCAGACTCTGAGCAACCGCGTTTTGCGCAAAATCTGCTTTGGCATCGTCCTGCGATAAGAAAACCATCCCCACGGCATAGAGTGGAGATAAGCTATAACCATGCTCTTCCGCTATGGCTTTAAAAAAGCTATCTGGTTTCTTCAGCAATAAGCCGCAACCGTCCCCGGTCTTCCCATCAGCGCCAATAGCACCACGGTGGGTAAGATTACCCAAGGCTTCAATTGCAGTCTCGATTAACCAATGACTGGCTTTATCGTCCATCTGGGCGATTAGGCCAAAACCACAGTTATCACGTTCAAATTGCGGTCTGTAAAGACCTTGATTCATTTCTGTTGGCTGACTCACGTCACGTACCTTCATATTAGTTAGCGCCGTCACTGCTCACCCGTCGGATAGTCCGGCGGTATTCGGAATCGTCTTCGAGGAGCGTTGACCAAATACGGCAGAAAGGATCATCTATTATAACGATGGATACCTTGCCATTCAATTATTACGATACCTTCCTTGGCAAAATATGAGCGTTAAATTTTCCTATTTTCAATAAAATAGCTAAAATGCACTGTTTTTGACGAAAACTACGGAACGATCATGGACAAACCCTTAATCGGTGTCGTCATGGGCAGCAACAGTGACTGGCCCGTTATGCAAAAAGCCGTTGAGCAACTTGACGCATTTGGCATCAGCTATGAAGCCAAAGTGGTCTCAGCTCACCGTACCCCTGACCTTTTAACAGCGTATGCGGAATCAGCTCAACAGCGAGGACTGGCTTGTATTATAGCAGGCGCCGGCGGAGCAGCGCACTTACCAGGCATGTTAGCCGCCAGTACGATCGTCCCGGTTTTAGGTGTGCCAGTGCCATCCAAATACCTGAAAGGTCAAGACTCACTGCTATCTATCGTACAAATGCCAAAAGGCGTGCCGGTTGCAACCTTTGCCATCGGTGAAGCTGGCGCAGCCAATGCGGCTTTATTCGCTATAGCCCAGTTAGCCATCAACGACGAACAGCTCTCGGCAAAGCTCGACGCTTTCCGTAAAAAACAACATCAAACCGTTGTTGAGATGACTTTACCACCTCAATAGTACACAAACTGATGAAACATTGATTAAATTTTAATCAATGACACATTTATATTAAAGATAGCTTCACTTACTTTACGATTAGCATAAATTTAATGAGGTCCATGATGAATACACAGATATTACCCGGTTCAACTTTAGGTATGCTGGGTGGTGGACAACTCGGCCGCATGTTTACCTCAGCAGCACAAGTGATGGGCTATAAAGTAATTGTCCTCGATCCCGATCCTCAGAGCCCAGCTGGCATTATTGCAGATCAGCATATTTGCGCTGCTTATGATGATGAAGAGGCATTAGCAAATATGGCAAAACTCTGTGATGCCATCACAACAGAGTTTGAAAATATTCCTGCGCAAACATTAGCCTTTCTTGAACAAAGAACCACAGTCCACCCTTCTTCGAAGGCGCTTGCCTCAACACAAAACCGTAATGTTGAGAAAAATTTTATCGCCTCACTAGGTATACAAACGGCCCCTTTTTTCACAATTCGTAACAAACAAGATATTGCTGAAGCAGAGAAAGTCATTGGGTTTCCTGCGATTCTCAAAGTCGCGACCTTTGGTTATGACGGTAAAGGTCAAGTCCCATGTCAGACTATTGAAGATGTGTACGCAGGCTTTGAAACATTAGCAGAAAAAGAATGTGTTTTAGAGCAACGCATTGATTTAGACAAAGAAATTTCTGTTGTTTTAGCAAGAAGTCAGACAGGTACAATTATTAACTTTCCAGTCGCTGAAAATGCCCACGTGAATGGCATCTTACATACGACAACCGTTCCCACATCCGTTAGTGCCGAGCAGTCCCAAAAAGCGATTCAGATCGCTAATGATATCGCCAAAGGTCTAGGGTATGTTGGCACCATGGCAGTAGAGTTTTTTGTGAGTCAGGATGGTGAAATCATCGCGAATGAAATTGCGCCTCGTCCACATAACTCTGGTCATTACACACTTGATGCTTGCTCTTCGTCACAATTCGAACAGCAAGTTCGTATGTTGTGTGGCTTACCAGCTGGGGATTGTGACTTAATCAGCCCTGTTGTCATGGTGAACTTATTGGGTGATGTCTGGGGTCACAGCCAGCCTCACTGGGAAACATTGCTCTCAGAGACAAATATAAAACTCCATCTGTATGGGAAACAAGAAGCACGTCCTGGCCGTAAAATGGGTCACTTCAATGTGTTGGCTGAAACAGTTGAACAAGCGATGCAACAAGCTGAAACATGTTTTGAAAATTTAAAAGCAGATTAACTTGGCTACTCAGAATAATCATATTGCGATCAGCTACTGCACACAATGTCGCTGGTTATTAAGAGCCACCTGGATGGCTCAAGAGCTATTAACGACTTTTGATGATGAAATTACATCATTAAGCTTAATTCCTGCTTCCGGTGGTCTTTTTGAGGTACACGCAAATGAACAACTACTTTGGTCTCGAAAGCAAGAGGGACGGTTCCCTGACATTACTGAGTTGAAACAACTCGTGCGTGATGTGATTGCCCCTGACAAATCTCTGGGGCATAGTGAGAAGAAATCCGACAAAACTGCTCAATCTGAAAGGTAAGGTATTCATAATGCGTATTCATCTCACAAGCCCGCACCGTATCTTAAAAATCAGTTTATTGATGTTGTTTACACTGTTGCTGATGGGCTGTGATGACACTAATGCACCTTCACCTCAAACGCCAAAACAACACCAGCTGACGGAGTTAAGTCAAAAAAATATAAATGCCTATACCAATGAAATGGTCAGCAATTACATCAAGATTCAGGAGCAACTAATCCAGCATTATCAACAGGCGAAACAAAACAATAATATTTTTGAGTTTATTCAGTATCGCAACCACACATGGACACCTGAATATATTTCTCTAAAAAACAAATACAGCCGAGACTTTAAACATAATGAGCCATTTTTAAATGGTCAGCCAAGCGCCCCTTTATTCACCATTTATGAAAACTTGATATACATTGGTCTTGACTTGAAAAATGGGCTGCTTGAAGACGATGAGGCTCGCCAACAATCCGCCTTAGAAGCAGCAAAAAAAGATAGAGAGCTGGCGATAAGTATTCAACAACAACTTAAATAAAGCCTACCCTAAGTAAAACAGGCTCTAGCTTTCCACTTTCTCTGAGTAATCACAGTCTTTTTGTGGGCAGACTTTCTCTGTGCCGCGGCTTTTGGTTGTCTTGAGCGTTAAGATTGGCCAATTACACTTCGGACATGGTTCTTTTAATGGCTCATTCCACAAAGCATAATCGCAATCTGGGTACTCAGAACAGGAATAGAACACTTTGCCTCGACGTGACTTACGCGTCAGAATCTCGCCTTTGTGACATTGCGGACATTCAACACCGGTATTAACTGGGCGCTCTAATGACTCAATATGCTTGCATTTAGGATAACTGGAGCAACCGATGAATTTTCCATAACGACCAGTTCGTATCCATAAATCAGAGTCACACTTCGGACATTTTCTGCCTTCAACAACCTCAGGTTCATTATTGCTTGTCTCTTCACCATCGATATTTCGTGTGTAATCACACTCAGGATAGCCAGTACAACCAATAAAGCGGCCACTGCGACCAAGACGGCTGGATAATTTTTTACCGCATTTTGGACAGTCTTCATCCAGAAGCTCTTGTGTTACATCACTACGCTGAACTTCTTTATCTTTTGTTTCGACTTGTTCTTTGAATGGACCCCAGAACTTCCTCAGCAATGGTATCCACTCTTCCTCGCCTCTGGCTACCGCATCAAGCTCATCTTCCAATTCAGCGGTAAAATTGTAATCAACGTATTTCGTGAAATGATCAACAAGGAATTTCCCTACCACACGACCAACATCCGTGGGATGAAAACGTTTATTAATTATTTCCACATATTCACGCTGCACGAGGGTAGAAATAATACTGGCGTAAGTCGATGGTCGACCAATATCATGCTCTTCAAGACTTCTGACCAGGCTGGCTTCACTGTAGCGAGGTGGTGGTTCTGTAAAATGCTGCTCCGGTCTGATGGCTTTTAACTCAACCACCTGGCCCACTTCCATTGCCGGCAATAATTTTTCATCTTTATCACTACTGGCAGCGTCATCCTTATCTTCCAGATAGACACTCATAAAGCCGGGATTAACCACTGTCGAACCATTGGCTCGGAATGTATTACCTTTACCACAGGCAAGGTCAACGGCAACCGTATTCAAGGTAGCATGAATCATTTGACTTGCCATGGTGCGCTGCCAGATCAGTGTGTAGAGCTTTAACTGATCAGCTGAAAGATACGCTTTCATTTCTTCTGGTGTTCTTAGCACAGAAGTCGGACGTATCGCCTCATGGGCTTCTTGTGCATTTTTTGATTTGGTTTTGTATTCCTGTGGTTTTGCAGGCACCATTTTCTGGCCATATTTTTCTGCAATGAATCCACGTATTTCGTCTAAGGCTTCTTGAGCTAATGTGACGGAGTCAGTACGCATATAGGTGATTAAACCAACCGCGCCTTCACCCGTATCAACACCCTCATAAAGTTGCTGGGCAACGCTCATAGTGCGTTGGGCACCAAAGCCAATTTTTCGTGACGCTTCCTGCTGAAGAGTAGAGGTTGTAAACGGGGCTGCCGGATTACGTTTACGTTGTTTTTTCTCCACATTCGAAACCAGCAGTTTGCCTTCTGCCGCTTTCTCTAATTTTTTTACAACGCTCGATGATTGTTTTTCGTCAGTAACACTAAACTGACTGAGTTTCTCACCTTCAAAATAAGTTAGCTTGGCCTGGAAATCTTTCTTTTCAGCGACAGCATCCGCTTCGATACTCCAGTATTCCTTGGCAATGAATGCTTCAATCTCCAGCTCTCGCTCGACGATCATTCTCAGTGCTGGACTTTGCACGCGTCCAGCAGATAGACCACGTCGCACCTTTTTCCACAACAAGGGGGAGAGAGTAAAGCCGACAAGGTAGTCAAGTGCTCGTCTTGCTTGCTGGGCATTAACAAGTGACATGGATAACTCACGCGGATGAGCTACCGCATCATTAACAGCTTGTTTAGTAATTTCATGGAAAACAACGCGATGAGTATCTTTGTCTTTAAGCGCGCCACGCTTTTTCAGCAACTCGAACAAGTGCCAGGATATCGCTTCCCCTTCTCTATCAGGGTCAGTCGCGAGATAGAGGGCATCGGCTTTTTTCATCGCTTTTACAATCGCATCGACATGCTTACTGTTGCGATCAATGACTTGATATTTCATCGCAAAATCTTTAGCGGTGTCGACAGCCCCCTCTTTTGGCAATAAATCACGTACATGCCCATAAGATGCTAATACTTCTACATCCTTACCGAGGTATTTTTTGATTGTTTTCGCCTTGGCTGGCGATTCAACGATGACTAGTTTCTTTCCCATTTTCTCCGATACCAAAAACCTACGCACATACAAGCAAAGCCCTTTGTGACGGGCGATGTTGGAGTTTTTTATTCTAATATTTTTAGTCTAGTGAACGACGGCTTCCATGTCTTCAAAGACCAAGTCTTCCATCCAGGCAAACGCGACTTCTCTTCCTGGCTGATAAAATAACACCATCAGCACGACCCACTTAAGCTGATCAAGGTCAATTTCTTCAGCATCCAGTGCCATGACTCGTTCTAACACTATTTCACGGGTTTCGACGTCTAAAACACCGACTTGTTCCAGAAACAGTAAATAACCACGACAGTGCACATCCAAGCGCTCTAGTTCAACATCACAAAATACACGCATTGTGGCATGTCGTTTGAGCGGCTGATCCGATGCAACGGTCATGTTATCTAGCCATTCTAGCGCTTTGTGGATTTCTAATTCCTGAAAACCAACCTGCTCTAACTCAAGCTCTAATATCTCATTGTCAGGTTTGTTTCGCTCTTCCGTATCGATGTAGGTTTCAAACAGATATAACAACACATCAATGACATTTTCTTTCATTTGACTCTCTTTAATAAGCCTGGTTCAGGAACCCGTCCGAACATAACGGCCGCCGGGTAATGACTCGACCTCACCCTCTAGCTCTAGTAATAACAGCATGGATGAAACCGCATCAGCCGTCAATCCAGTATTTTCTATCAACCTGTCAATAGCGATGGGGTCATATCCAAGATGGTTAAGCAGAACTTGATAATCGCCATCCTTTTCATGTGTAGATTCTATTTCTTCTTCAGTTTGTATTGCTTGTGGCTTAAGACCGGCCAGCGCACCCAACTCTTCTAAAATATCCTGAGCTGTTTCCACTAGTTTGGCACCATCCCGAATTAACTGATGGCAGCCTCTCGATAAAGGATTATGAATCGAGCCGGGAATGGCAAAGACTTCACGTGATTGCTCCATCGCCATTCTGGCAGTGATTAGAGAACCACTCTTTAAGGCAGCTTCCACAACTAAGGTACCCAGCGATAAGCCACTTATAATTCGATTTCGTCTGGGAAATAATTCTGGTTTGGGTGATGTACCCAAGGGAAACTCTGAAACGATAACCCCATTTTTAACAATATCATGAGCTAACTGTCTGTGTTTCGCTGGATAAACACGATCAAGCCCTGTAGCAACAACGGCAATGGTTTTCCCACAACTCAACGCACCTTTATGTGCAGCGGCATCAATGCCCATCGCAAGTCCACTGGTGACGACTAAGCCACCATCAGCAAGATAATGAGCAAAGTCATAGGCGGTATTTCTGCCTGAAGCAGAAGGGTTACGGCTACCGACGATAGCCAACTGCCAATCGTTTAATAATGAAACCTCCCCCTGTACGTAGAGTAATGGCGGCGGGTCTGAAATTTCTTTAAGCAAAACGGGATAACGTTCATCGTCGATGGTGAGGATATAGCGATCGTCTTGCTCCAACCAGAGTAAGTCTTGCTCAACCTGTTGCCAGTCGGGATGACGGAGGTTCTCTACCAGTTTTTCATTGAAACCGCTTAACTGATTAGGGTTGTTTAATATGTATTGTGGACTGCCATACTGCTGCAATAGCTTGTGGTATGTTACTGGGCCAATCCCTGGCACTCGTTGTAAAGCAATCCAACAAGCCAATTCACTTTGCTTGTTAGCTGTCATTCCGCTGAATAAGTCCTTTTAAGGCGCGCTTTTCACTCGATCGTATAAATGAATGGCCGTTGTGGCTTTCATAATGATGGCATAACTGACTTTGTCATATAGTTTGAATACCATCGCTTCACCAGCATGCTCATCAGGTAACGTCACGGTATCTTTGTTGTCTGCAGAAACGGAGTCTTTGATCGTTTCTCCTGCTTGATAAACGGATAACACATGCCCCGTTTCCAGACCATCTCGTTTACCTAACGTCAAAACCACTATCTGGTACTGCCCTATCTGAGAAACACCATCAAACACAGAAATAATACGACCATTGAGAGGCTTTTCAGGTGAACGTGGGATAAAATTCAGATCAAAATCCTGATCTTCAATTTCTAGCAAACGATCGCCTACCTGAATTTCTCTATTAGTGTAGGTGAGTCGTACTTTTGCAGGATCTTCCTTGGTTAAGCGCTCAGCATCACCTGAGTAAATCGCTTCATAGCCCAACACTTCTCCATTATCAGGATCCTTGTAGGCTTTACCACCACGGAAAAGACTGTATGTATCACTTTCTCTATCAGCGATGCCTTTTACATAAACATAGTCACCGGCCCCTGAAATCAGACGTTCATCAGCACTTGCCACGACATAAGGGGCGTTATCTAAGGCCTCTTCCCCAACCACTCTTGGCTTAGATAAAAAAGGACCAATCGCTGACAACGGTATTGTCATAATCGGTTTATCCAGAATCGTTTCACGCACTTCAGGCGATAACTTGACACTGCGTTTGCCACGATTGACTTCAATAACAGGTTTGCCATTACGATAACTGAGAGACAATTCATCCCCGGGGTAAATCAGGTGTGGATTTTCGATTTGCGGGTTTACATACCAAATATCAGGCCAATGCCAGGGGTACTTGAGAAACATCCCTGAGATATCCCATAAGGTATCGCCTTTCTTAACTGTGTATTGCTGGGGATGATCTGGATTAAGCTCCACTTCCTTAGCCAGCAAAGGCGTGCTCAGCAGAAGAAAAATCAAACTCATCGCAATGTGCTTTATCATCGAACCATCCTCATGGACTTAATCTCGCCACAATCCTGTTATGGGCAATTTGAGTAGTGTGTTATAAGCCTTATAACTAATCAAGTATCGCTACCAGCGTCAAACTTAATCATTTTTATGCGACAAGTAAACTCTGACCATCAATTCTCAGGCTTGCTCGAGAAACTAGTCTTCCACTTTATCTGTCGCATCAGGCACACAATACAGAAAAAAGTATTGAAAAAACGTTAATCAATGCCGCTTATGACTTTACCTGTATTCGGGTGTAGACGAATGCTGAACAATCAGAGCCATAAGTTATGTGCATTGTAATCGCGTCATATTTTCAATACGTCGCTGGCAGACTACAATATAAGGTTTGTATATGCAGCAACTCATCCTGATAGGTATTACTCATGGCCATTTTAAATATTCTTCATTTCCCTGATCCAAGGTTGCGCAAAAAAGCCGAGCCCATCCAGAAAGTGACTGACGACATTCGCCAACTTGCCGACGATATGCTCGAAACGATGTATGATGCGCCAGGAATCGGACTCGCAGCGAATCAAGTGGATGTGCAAAAGCGCCTGATTGTGATCGATATTTCAGAAGATAAATCCGACCCTCTGATTCTAATAAACCCGGAAATCCTTGATAAAGAAGGCGAGCGGGAGTACGAGGAAGGTTGCTTATCAGTCCCTGAAGCTTATGAAACTGTTGTTCGTGCTGACACAATAAAAGTCAGGGCATTAAATCGACATGGTGAGGAATTTGAGCTTGCCGCAGAGGGATTGCTGGCAACCTGTGTTCAGCATGAAATCGATCATTTAGATGGAAAATTATTTGTTGACTACCTGAGCAATCTAAAGCGTCAACGTATAAAAAAACGCCTAGAAAAACATCAAAAACAAAAACTATAAGGATTCTGAATGCGCATTATTTTTGCCGGTACTCCGGCTTTCGCCGCAGAAACACTGAAAGCACTGATTCATACCGAGCATGAAATATGCGCTGTTTACACTCAGCCCGATCGTCCTGCGGGCCGGGGTCGTAAACTGACGGCCAGTCCAGTAAAACAAGTTGCACAGGAACACGATATTCCTGTTGAACAGCCTCTTAACTTTAAAACTGATGATGCCGTAAACATATTGGCTGCTTATCAAGCTGATTTAATGGTTGTTGTCGCTTATGGACTTTTATTGCCACAAATCGTGTTGGACACCCCAAGACTGGGTTGTATTAATGTTCATGCTTCACTCTTACCCCGCTGGCGAGGTGCTGCACCTATTCAAAGAGCCATATTAGCTGGTGATAAAGAATCAGGAGTATGCATTATGCAAATGGAAGCCGGTCTTGATACCGGCCCTGTGCTTGCTGAAACACGTTGCCCGATTACTGAACAAGACACAGCGCAAATCCTACATGATCGCCTCGCTGTCTTGGGAGCAAAAACCTTGGTTGAGTCTCTCAACAATATCGAAGTTCAACAAAAACATGCGCAACCACAAGATGATACTTTAAGCACCTATGCCGCTAAACTGGATAAAAAAGAAGCGGATATAGATTGGCACACCACCGCTCAAGATATTCTTCACAAAATTAACGCTTTTAATCCTTGGCCCGTGGCTCAAACACTCTGGCATGATGCTGTTTTTCGTATATGGCGAGCAGAATGGATAAAAGAGCACTCGGCACAAGCAGCGGGTCAAATCATCCATGTCTCAAAAGCCGGTATTGATGTTGCCACCAGCGATGGAACACTACGCATCACTGAGCTACAACTGCCCGGGAAACGCGCCATGTCTGTTCAAGACTTTCTCAATGCACATTCAATCGAAGTAGGCGATCATTTTGGCTAAGCCCTACCACTTAAAAGGTGCACGAACGAATGCTGCACTTATACTGAATGAAGTGGTTGTGCAGCAGCGCTCACTCAATACAGCTTTAGCTCACTACCTGCCTCATGTCGATGAAAAAGATCGTAGCTTCTGCCAGCAACTCTGTTATAGCAGTTTACGGCATTACCCCACTCTGCAATTTATCGCCCATCAACTCATAAAAAAACCGTTCAAAGCGAAAGATAAGGATATTGAGCAGCTTTTAATACTCGGAATTTTGCAGTTACGGTTTTTAAATACACCGGACCATGCCGCTATTTCAGAGACTGTGGATGCCAGTAAAAAACTCAAAAAAGTCTGGGCGGGTGGTTTATTAAACGCTTGCCTGAGAAACTACTTAAGGCAACAAGAACATATAGATCAAAAATTGTTGGCAAACGAAGCCGCAAGTCAGGCTCACCCAAACTGGCTACTCCATTTATATCAAAGTGACTGGCCAGAAAACTGGCAAAACATTATTGAGGCTAACAATAAACAGCCGCCGATGATGCTTCGTGTTAACCAGCAGAAGGTTTCACGTGAAGCATATTTAAAACAGTTAACGTCCCAGCAAATTACAGCCTCAATCATAGAGGCCACTGATAATGGGATATTACTAGACCAACCTTGTGATGTTTATAAGCTCCCAGGCTTTGAGGAAGGTTGGGTTTCGGTACAAGATGGTTCTGCTCAACTAGCCACAATGATATTGGATATCAAGCCAGGACAACGTGCGCTAGACGCTTGCGCTGCACCTGGTGGTAAAACATGCCATATTCTCGAATCCTCTCCTAACAATGACATCACAGCCATTGATATCTCAGCTGATCGCTTACTTCAGATCCAACAAAATACAGATAGACTTGGATTACATGCCACCCTAATCGCAGCTGATGCAGCCGACACATCAGCGTGGTGGGACGGACAGGCTTTTGATCGTATTCTTATTGATGCGCCATGTACCGGTAGCGGTGTGATTCGTCGACATCCAGACATTAAGCTGCTGCGCCACCCCAAAGATATCGATAGCTTAGCCAGTCAACAGCAAATTTTGCTAGATAATTTATGGCCATTACTAAAACCTGATGGCTTAATGGTTTACACTACCTGCTCTGCCTTTAAAAAAGAAAATGAGCAGCAAATTGAAGCGTTTCTACAACGACATCCGGAAGCTGAAGAGCTTAGACTCTCACCAACACCAGCCACACCGAGACCCTTTGGCTACCAAAGACTCCCTGGTGACGATGTTATGGACGGTTTTTATTATGCCTGCCTACGTCGTAAGTAAACGCCTTTTCCTATCACTCTTCTTATGGTTGTTTATTCAAACATCCGCCACAGCCTCTGTTTTTAGCGTTAATAACCCTGTAGTTCATCCCATTGGTAATGCCTATGTACTCACCGCTCAAATCAGTTACCCACTGACACCACGAGTGATTGAAGCACTGCAAAACGGTGTACCCATTACTTTCTTACAGGAATTCCGGCTAATAGATGCGTTCCCTTTGCTAGGGAGTTTCTGGCAGTGGGAAACCACTCTGTGGGAGAGTACGATGACTTATGAGCTGCGCTATCATGCCCTGTCTGAACAATATATTGTGGAGTCACTCGACACCCATGAGCAGCAAAACTTCCCTAGCTTGAGTGGTGCCTTAAAAGCGCTAGGTGATATTAATGCCTTATCGCTACCACCAGAATTTACACAAGAGCCAGATAATCTTGTGCTCGAAATACGTAGCGGTTTAGATCTCAATGCCTTACCCACCCCCATGCGTCCAGGCGCATTGATCTCAGACAAATGGCAATTAACTAGTCCATGGGTTCAAGCAGTATGGCTATAAGCCTCATTAAGCGATTAAGCTCAGGTACGGCTCCCTATTTTTCACTCGCTTTTTTATTGCTTGTTCTTGCCTATCTGCTAAGTGCAGCCACTCAGGACAGCTCACGGCTAAATGAGCTATTTCTCGTTATCTTTGGTATTGGTGTCGCTTGCTTATTATTGCTTGTGGGCATTTTGGCACGTAGCCTCTATCGTTTATATCGTGACTTTAAAAAGCATGAAGCAGGCTCACGCCTGACAGTGAGGCTGGTCAGCTTATTTGTTCTGCTAATTTTAGTCGCGACATCGATTGTTTATAGCTTCTCGATTCACTTCCTGCATCGCGGCATTAACAGCTGGTTTGATGTCAAGGTAGAGCAAGCGCTCAATGACTCGCTTGAATTAAGTCGAACGGCTTTTGGTATAAGGATGCGCACCCTGTTACGCCAAACTCGGATGATGGCCGGGGTATTAAGCGAACTGCCCGATAATGAGCTATCACATAGCCTACGAGATTTAACGCAGTTAAGTGGCGCACTGGAGCTCAGCATCTGGGCCAGAGATGGTCAACCGATTGCCTCCAGTATTGAAAGCCCAACCATTATGGTGCCAAACAGACCAAACGATACCATCATGCATCAGCTGCTTCAGGGTGAAGACTATATTGGCATGGACCCATCCGAGAACGATAAACTTCAATTACGCGCTGCTGTTAGGATTCCACAAAAATCGGTCTTGGCTGAAGAGCGGATTCTCAATGTGCTGTTTCCCATCAATGATCATCTCAGTGATTTGGGAAAAACCGTGCAAGATGCTTATGCGGATTACAAAGAATTGAGCTACCTGAGAAAGCCATTAATCAGTGTCTTCACCCTCACGTTAAGCTTAATCGTATTTTTAACCATTCTGGTATCAATCTGGTTTGCTATCTGGATATCCCGCCGTATTGTCGAGCCTTTGCAAGAATTGGCTGAAGGCACGCAAGCAGTCGCCTCTGGTAACTATAATATGCAACTGACCGCTTCCGGTCATGACGAAATAGGATTTCTGGTGCGCTCATTTAACCAGATGACTCAACGTCTGACCCATGCCCGTAACGCCTCACAACGAAGTCACCGATTACTCGAACAACAAACCAGTTATCTCACCACCGTTCTAGGTAGCTTATCCAGCGGTGTGGTGACTGTGGATAAACGCCTCTACCTGCACACCGCCAATAACGCCAGTAGTAAAATTCTAGGGGTGAAGTTACAGCAACGTCTGGAAAGCCCGTTATCCAAGCTCGCAGAAATTAATAAAAACATGAAAACCTTCTGTGAAATGATTGAACGTTGTGCTGTCAAAGGCATCGCCTGGGAGCAACAAGTAGAACTGCAAAAACAAAACGGTAACCAAACATTGATTTGTCATGGTACCGAGTTACCCAATAACAGTGGCTGGGTGATTGTCTTTGAAGACATCACTACTCTGCTACAAGCCCAGCGTAATGCGGCTTGGGGCGAAGTCGCACGCCGGCTGGCTCATGAAATCAAGAATCCATTAACACCGATTCAGCTCTCTGCAGAACGCCTACAACGTAAATACAATGCCATTGTGCCGGAAAATCAGCTCGAAACTGTAGATAAACTGACCAACACCATTATTCAGCAAGTCGAAGCAATGAAAGAGATGGTGAATGAATTTTCAGAGTATGCCCGAACACCTGCGCTTCAACTCCAGTCATATGACATTGGTCAGCTGATTCGGGAAGTGCTGACCATGTATCAGAGCAATCCAAATCACCAATTTACCCTCTTGAACAGCCCTGAAAATGTCGCTGTTGAAATTGATGTCAACCGTTTCCGACAGGTCATGCATAATCTACTGAAGAATGCGATTGAGGCTTGTGAAGATGCTCAACTTCCCGTTGATATCGTTATCAGTTACCATCCACTTACTCACCAACAACGCCGTTGGCTTGAAATTTCTGTTCGGGATTACGGTCCAGGCATTCCTGTTTCTATCATTGATAAATTATTTGAACCTTACGCCACAACCAAACATAAAGGCACGGGCCTGGGTTTAGCCATCGTTAAAAAATTGATTGAAGAACATGGTGGTGATGTCTGGGCAGAAAATCTGGACCCAGAGGGAACGAGTATAATTATAAGATTGCCATTGGAGGAGTCACCGTCGTGAGTAACGATAAACCACTGATTCTTGTTGTAGATGATGAACCGGATATCCGCGAACTCATCAAAGACATTCTGGAAGACGAAAACTATCACGTCAGAATAGCCGCTGATGGGCAAGAAGCACAGCAAGTCTTTAGTGAAGAACAACCAGACCTAATCCTGCTGGATATCTGGATGCCAGATATCGATGGCATCAGTTTGCTGAAAGAATTCAAACAACAAAATAAGAGTGTCACGATTGTGATGATGTCAGGTCATGGCACCATCGAAACAGCCGTGGAGGCAACCCGTTTAGGCGCAAGTGATTTTATCGAGAAACCCCTATCTACCGCTAAGTTACTCCGCGGTGTCGAACAGGCACTGGAAAATCGAGAAAAACAAGCGATTATTCAACGAGAATTAGCACAAGCACCGGTTGGCAAAAGCCATCAAATCAAACTATTACGTGAACAGGTTGAACGGGTTGCTAAACATGAAATGCCTATTCTTCTGGTGGGCGAACCAGGCACAGGTAAACATTGCTTCTCTCATTACCTACACAGCCTGGGACAATACGCAGGGGGTAAGTTTATTGAAGTCAGCCCTGAAAGTTTTCCTTTAGATAGTCTCAAGGCTGTCACGCTGGCCAAAAACAACTGTCTGTTTATCAATGATTTAGCGTTACTGAGTGATGAAGCACAGGCACTGCTATTACACCTTCTTGAAAGTAATAAACTTGAACACTGTCAACTCATCTGTGCAACACAATATTCCTTGCAGAAAGCGGTTGATAATGGTGATTTTCTGGAAAGTCTCTTGTATCAGCTCAACAGCATCACATTGGTAGTTCCACCTTTACGTGATCATATTGAAGATATCCCTGAGTTGGTACACCATTTTGTGGATACACAGACAACACGATCTGGTCTGCCATATCGACGTTTTACCGTGGCAGCGCAAAACCGCCTCAGAAATCACGACTGGTCAGGCAACGTTCTTGAACTCAAAAATGTGATTCAACGCTTACTCGTTCTCGGCAATGGTGAAGATATTGATGTCGCCGATGTCGACACGGCACTTGCCTCGGAAGCAGAAGCCATTGAGAACGGCGATGAAACTATCAATTTTGACTTACCACTTCGCGAGGCCAGAGAACAGTTTGAACGTATTTATCTGCTGCAAAAATTACAGGAAACCGATGGTAATGTCGGTAAAGCGGCCAAATTGGCGGGAATGGAAAGAACCCATCTTTATCGAAAGCTTCGCTCTCTCGGTATTGATACCAAACAGATTTAGGAACCGACCATGAAGATTCTGATCCTCGGAGCCGGACAAGTCGGCGCCTCTGTTGCGGCAACGCTAGCGCGAGAAGATGATGATGTGACGCTTGTCGACACAGACAGCACCAACTTGCTCAAGCTGCAGGACCATTACGATATCCGTACCATACAAGGGCAAGCCTCACACCCCGATGTTCTGGCTCGTGCTGGCGCTGAAGATGCAGACTTGATTCTGGCGGTGACTAATAGTGATGAGACCAATATGGTGGCCTGTCAGATTTGTCACACGCTATACAATACGCCAACAAAGATTGCTAGGATTCGCTCCACCGGTTACCTCTCCACGCCGCAGTTATTTGATAAAGAAAACCCACAAGCCATTGCCATAGACATGCTGATCAGCCCGGAACAAATTGTGACGGAATATATTCAGCGGCTTATCAGCCACC
>NZ_DIAC01000085.1:52684-58260 GCF_002414625.1 Methylophaga sp. UBA5088
CCACCCGAATGCGTTGCAGGTCTTGGATTTTGCTGAAGGCAAAGTACAGCTTGTGGCCGTAAAAGCATTTCACGGTGGCCTTTTAGTTGGACACCCTCTACGAGACTTACGCAAACATATTCCCAAAACTGAAACCCGGGTTGCTGCTATCTTCCGTGATGGTCACCCCATCACACCGACAGGCGATACAACGATTCAGGCAGACGATGAAGTCTTTTTTATTGCTGCAACTAAAGATATTCGTGCAGTCATGGGTGAATTGCGTCGTCTGGAAAAACCTTACAAACGTATTATGCTGGCAGGTGGAGGAAACATCGGTGCCCGCCTGGCTAAGGCCTTAGAAAATGATTATCAAATCAAATTGATCGAGGCCAACCCGGAGCGTGCAGAGTTTCTCTCTGAAGAGCTGAGTAATAGTATTGTGCTGTTAGGTGATGTTGCTAACGAAGAACTATTGCTGGAAGAAGAGATCGATAAAGTCGACCTATTCTGTGCGTTAACCAATGACGATGAGGCAAATATTCTTTCCGCTATGCTGGCAAAACGACTCGGCGCCAGTAAGGTTTTATCGCTGATTAATCGCGCGGCTTATGTTGATTTGGTGGAAAGCGGCAGCATAGACATTGCTTTATCGCCACAGCAGGCCACCATCGGCAGTCTTTTGGCCCACATTCGGCGTGGTGATATTGTCGCTGTTCACTCTTTGCGTCGTGGTGCTGCCGAAGCACTGGAAGCCATTGCGCATGGTGATAGCAGTTCTTCTGTTGTGGTTGGTCGACGCATTGATGAAATCGACTTACCACCGGGTACCACCATCGGAGCGATTGTTCGGGGTGAAGAAGTGATTATTGCTAAAGACGACACCCTGATTGAATCCGAAGACCACGTTATTTTATTTTTAGTGAATAAACGCTACATAAAAGAGGTCGAACGTTTATTCCAGGTTGGCTTTACCTTCTTTTAGGAGTGCTATGGAGTCTTCATTACAAAATCATTTTCTGATCGCCATGCCTAACTTGGCCGACTCATTTTTTTACCGTTCGGTCATTTACATTTGCGAACATGATAAAAATGGCGCGATGGGTCTGATTATCAACCGACCTACTCGTGTCATGTTAGAAGAACTCCTCTCTCATCTGCATATTGAAAATCCTTCTGAAAGCATTAAAAATACGCCCGTGTTATTTGGTGGGCCTGTACAAAAAGGTCAAGGCATGGTCATTCATGATCAAGCCCAATCTCCCTGGAAATCAAGTTTGCAGCTGACTGACGATATTATCTTAACGACCTCTACTGATATTCTTGAAGCCCTTGGCACCGATGAGGGACCTAGCAATGCATTGGTGACATTGGGCTATTCGGGCTGGTCAGAGGGTCAGTTAGAAGAAGAAATTATGGAAAACAGCTGGCTCACCGTCCCTGCCAGTCATACATTATTATTTGATACGCCTGCAGATCAACGCTGGCACGCGGCAGCCAAATCGATTGGTGTTGATATGAATCTGATGTCTAACATCGCGGGTCACTCATGAGTGCGGCCAGAACCCTGCTGGGCTTTGATTTCGGCATGAAGAACATCGGCATTGCTGTGGGACAGGAATTAACTGCCACCGCGAATCCATTGACTGCGATTAAAGCTCGTGACGGTATTCCAGACTGGTCACAAATTGAAAAACTGCTAAAAGAATGGCAACCCGATTTGCTTATCGTCGGCCTTCCACTGAATATGGACGGCTCTGAACAGGAAATGACTGCAGCAGCGAAACGGTTTGGAAATCGTCTCAATGGTCGCTTTAATATCCCTGTGGAATGGCAAGATGAACGACTGACAACATACGAAGCACTAGACCAAATGGGAATCCACAGTAAAATGGACTCTCGTCAACGCAGTGACGTCGATCAGTTATCTGCACAACTCATACTTCAATCATGGCTGAACCAACAATGACCATCGCACTGACTCAAACTCAAGTTCAGAATCTGCTCAATGATATGGCTGCAGATATTCGCGAGAAACTCGCTGATAAGCAACCCTTACTCGTCGGTATCCATACTGGAGGGGTTTGGGTAGCCAAAGCCTTACAGGATATTTTGGGTGATGATTTTTTTGATGCCCCACTAGGCACACTTAATATTGCTTATTACCGGGATGATTTCACCCGCATAGGTATGCATCCTCAAGTGACCCCGTCTGATTTACCTTTCAGTGTCGATGGGCGTCATCTGATTTTGGTGGATGATGTACTGCACAGTGGACGAACAACTCGTGCAGCGCTGAATGAAATTTTTGACTATGGGCGTCCAGCCAGTGTCACGCTGGTGGTATTAGTTGATCGAAATGGACGTGAACTCCCCATACAAGCCGATATCATTGGCAAAATGGTAGAAGTCGCCAAAGGACAACATATTAAGCTGACCAACAATGCAGGATTACAGTTAGAGTATCGAAATAAAGGCAAGGCCGAATGAATAACAACCAATTGACGGAAAGCGGTCAACTTCGCCATTTTCTCACGATTGAAGGGCTGAAAAAGCCATTACTGACGGAAATTATGGACCGTGCAGAGCAGTTTTCAGGCATTACCAATCGTCAGGTAAAGAAAGTCCCTATTCTGCGTGGTAAAACCATCGTTAACCTGTTCTTTGAAAACAGTACTCGTACTCGCTCAACCTTTGAGCTCGCGGCCAAACGCCTGTCAGCGGATGTCATGAACTTCAATATCAGCACCTCTGCAACGTCGAAAGGTGAGAGTTTGCTGGATACGCTGCATAACCTTGAGTCGATGCACACTGATATGTTTGTGGTCAGACACAACCAAAGTGGCGCGGCTGAATTTATTGCACAGCATGTGTCACCTCATGTCAGCGTCATCAATGCCGGTGATGGTTGTCATGCCCATCCCACACAGGCCATGCTTGATATGTTTACCATTCGTCGCCACAAAAAAAGCTTCCCAGATCTGCGGGTAGCTATCGTTGGGGACATATTGCATTCAAGGGTGGCTCGCTCACAAATTCAAGCGTTAGCGACATTAGGTGTTGGCGAGATTCGGGTAATTGGACCCAAAACCTTACTGCCTGCTGATTGCCAGACCTTGGGTGTCCATGTCTATCATGACATGGAGGCCGGTTTAGAAGGCGTTGATGTCATTATCATGTTGCGTCTACAGCTTGAGCGCATGCAAGGTGCACTCATTCCCAGTGCCAGAGAGTATTTCCACTGTTTTGGGCTGACTGACGATAAGCTCAAACTCGCTAAACCTGATGCCATTGTGATGCACCCTGGGCCTATCAATCGCGGAGTTGAAATTGCTTCCTCCGTAGCTGATGGGCCGCAATCGGTCATACTAGAACAAGTGACTCACGGTATTGCCGTCAGGATGGCCGTTATGTCTATGGCGATGGGTGCACAATCAGAACAAAATGAGCTGCCAGCATGAAAATTCGTATAAAAAATGGGCGTGTCATTGATCCAGCCAGTCAGTTTGATGCGCGACAAGATCTCTACATAAGTCACGGAAAGATTGTTGCTATTGGTGAACAACCAGAAGGTTTTGAAGCTGATAAAACAATTGATGCAACAGGTTTAATCGTTAGCCCCGGCTTGGTTGATCTGAGTGTCCGAGTACGTGAGCCAGGTCAGGAACATACAGCGACAATCCTGACAGAGACCAAGGCCGCCGCCGCTGGTGGCGTGACGACTATCTGTGTACCACCTGATACCGCACCTGTTATTGATAACCCGACCGTAGTCGAACTCATTGAGGATCGGGCGAAAAAGTCTGGCCGCAGCATGGTTCTGACAATGGGTGCAATGACGCAAAACCTGGGGAATGAATTACTTGCCGAAATGGCCAGACTAAAAGCGGCTGGCTGTGTTGGCATCAGTAATGGCCTCTCACCGATAAAAAATAGCGTCATCTTACAAAGAGCCATGGCTTATGCTGCCACCTTAGATATGACCGTCTTTATTACGGCCTCTGATCCTTGGCTGCAAAGTCAGGGATGTGTACATGAAGGCGCAGTCAGTTCCAGGCTTGGATTAGGCGGCATTGCCGAAAGTGCTGAAACGGTTGCCCTAAGTCGTGATCTCATCCTGATTGAACAAACCGGAGTACGCGCTCACTTCCATAATTTATCAACGGATAAAGCGGTCAAATTGATTCGGGAAGCACAAAATCGTGGCTTACCGGTGACCGCGGATGTCAGTGCCCATCACCTACATTTATCTGAGCATGATTTAGGTAACTATGATGCGTTAAGCCATGTCTTACCGCCTTTTCGTAGTATCCGTGATCGCGAGCAGTTACAACAAGGTGTTCGCGATGGCGTTATTTCAGCAATCTCATCACATCATCAGCCACTTGATATCGACGATAAACTCGGTCCTTTTGCTGAAACCAAACCAGGTATTTCTGGTCTTGAAACCTTATTACCATTAACAATGAAACTGGTAGAAGATGACGAGGTCAGTTTGCACACCGCGCTGGCCGCTTTAACCTGTAACCCGGCAGATATTCTGGGCATCGACTCAGGCCAGATCAAAGTGGGTGCAGTGGCTGATATTTGTCTGATAGATCCTGATTCGGAATATGAGTGCCGACCACTGAACTTCGTCAGTGCTGGCAAAAACAGTCCCTTTGAAGGCTGGTTGTTTAACCATCAGGTCAGCCATACATTATTCCATGGCCGCTTAGTTCATGAACGAGATTAAGTTTTAAGGAAACGACATGCAATTGATAAAAACCCTATTATGTTCTGCAGCGCTGCTGAGTTCATTTTTACTCATCACGGCTTGTAGCCCTGAAGTGGGTAGTGAAGACTGGTGCCAAATGATGAAAGACAAAGCTAAAGGCGACTGGACTGCGAATGAAGCAGCCGATTTTACTCGTTTCTGCATATTCCCAAGCAATGACAAATAAACTCTACGCACTCGATTTTGATGGGGTCATCTGCGACAGCGCGATTGAAACAGGTATGGCTGGCTGGAAAGTCGCCTTAAAGCTGTGGACAGATATGCCCAAGGCTATACCTGAGGATTTGATAGAAAAATTTCGTCAGGTTCGCCCAGTGATGGAAACAGGGTATGAGGCTGTGCTTATCATGCGGTTACTGTACGAAGGCATGTCTCCTGACACGCTCATGTCAGCCTTTCATCATCAAATGGAAGCCTTGATGATTCGTGATGATATGTTCGTCGATGAACTAAAAGACACTTTTGGTTCTACTCGAGATGAGTGGATTCGAGATGACTTTGATAGCTGGATTGCCATGAATCCATTATTTGATGGCATTGCAGAAAAGCTTCGCCGCATCCCAACAGATAGTTTGGTGATTATCACCACCAAACAAGAACGTTTTGTTGATCATATACTCAAAGCTAATCAGATTGCTCTGCCCATTGAACAGGTTTATGGTCTGGATAGAAATATGAGCAAACAACAGATTCTAAATGATCTTCATGGGGAAAACCCCAGCCTGAAGATCCTGTTTATTGAAGATAGGTTACCTACGCTGATTAATGTGATTACCGATGATCGTCTTGACGATATTCAGCTTTATCTGGCCGGCTGGGG
>NZ_DIAC01000085.1:58390-58616 GCF_002414625.1 Methylophaga sp. UBA5088
ATCTGGCCGGCTGGGGTTACAACACCACAACAGACAAAGACAGCGCCAGCAATATAGACAGAATCTCTGTTATTCAGCTCTCAGACATGACAAATTTATAGCAGGCTCAGCGGGTGAACTAACTACTCAGAAATGCCTCGTGAGCTCGTTTGCTCATTTAGAAACGAGATTTTTGAAATGAGGTGCAGGGATTTAGATAAGGAATAATGGCGGAGCGGACGGGACT
>NZ_DIAC01000094.1:0-7749 GCF_002414625.1 Methylophaga sp. UBA5088
TGGATGCTATCGAACATGGTGACAAGATTGTCTTTCTTCATCAGTTAAAAGAAGGGGCCGCCAGTCAAAGCTATGGTCTTCAGGTGGCTCAGCTTGCTGGTGTGCCTGCTGATGTAATTAAAGCCGCCAAAACCAAATTAAAGCAACTGGAACAGACCCACTACTCAGTCGACACGACAAACGCGCAGCCACAACAAGACTTATTTACCCAAGAAGCAGAATCTTCGCCGCTTGAGAAACGACTAGAGCAAATAAACCCCGATGAACTAAGCCCAAAACAAGCATTAGATATCTTGTATGAGCTTAGCCAATTACTCAGGCACTAGTGAAGATGCTGTTTTTTCTGATTCATAAAGTCGCCGAGTTTTTCTAAACGGGGAGGCATTTGAACATGATATCCCTGCGTTTCCAGATTCTTCATCACGGTGATGACATCTTCACGGGCGAGTGGTTTTTCGGGTGACAACTCAAGCTCCATAACGAACTGAGGTTCTTTTCCCATTGAGTCATAGAGGGCCTGCGGGACCTCTGAAAAATCATCTTTCTTGCTGATGTAAAGATATAACTCTTCTTTTTTTAGACTTTTATAAATATACGTTTTCATTATTTATGAGATAGGTGGATGATAAATAATTTGGACTACAGTACCACTGGGGTCGTAACAGTAAAAACTTCTGGCACCATCTCTGTGAGTACGCGGTGGGTTTCGAATGCTCACATCATGTGCTTTTAAGAACTCGAACCAGTCGTCAACTTCTTCTATGGCTGGAATAATAAAACCAATATGATCCAATTTTTGTTGATGCGCTGGTGCAGCAGGTTCTGCTGCCTGATGTAAGGCAAGGTTGTCATTACCAGATGTCAGATATACATTCTGTTCATCCGGCCGCCACTCGACCTCCATCCCAAGTAATTCGGTATAGAAATGTTCACATGCAGCCAAATCATCAACAAAGAGGGCGACATGTCGCATGCCACCGGTTTTGCCTGGCCGTACTCGTTTTTTTTCAGACATCAGTTACTCTTTTTCTTTATTACTCGACTTCAATGATTTCGTAATCATGCGTCACTGTGGCTGTCTTCGCCAACATAATGGTGGCTGAGCAATATTTCTCTGTCGACATTTTGATCGCACGTTCAACAAAATTCGCCTTTACGTTTTTACCGGTGATTTTGTAGTGAATATGAATATTAGTGTAAACCTTTGGCGCTTCTTCGCTTCTTTCGCCATTCGCCTCGATAACACAGTCGCGAATATCTTGTTGAGACTTCTTCAAGATTTCGATGACATCAAAGGCTGTACACCCAGCCATACCCATCAGTAATAACTCCATCGGACGCATGCCGGTGCCATGTCCGCCTGCTTCTTCCGGGCCATCCATCACTACGGTATGACCTGTTCCTGACTCGCCGAGGAATAAAACATCTTCGACCCATTTCACTCGTGCTTTCATTTAAATGTTTCCTAAAGTTGATAAGTCACTTTAAATTTGACATATTTATCAAATCGCTAAGGGATTATACCCGTTTATGCTGTATTATTGCCCGCTCACCCATTTTGGATACTTAGATGGACTATCATAGACACAAGGCCATTGAGCAAGGATTAGCAGAGTTTTTTCGCTGCTGTCATACAAAAACCTATCCGGCGAAAAATATCATTGTTCGTCCTGGTGATCCTCCTCACACGCTTTATTACATCCGTGAAGGCTCTGTGAGTGTTTGTATGGAGAACGAAGAAGGCGAGGAGCTCATCGTCGCTTATCTGAACCAGGGTGATTTTATTGGTGAAATTGGTATGTTTTCCGATGTCGGTGAGCGTATGGTCACTGTCCGTGCCAGAACGGATGTCCGAACCGAAGAGATTTCGTATCAACAAATCATGAATCTCTCAAAGACTCAGTTAAAAGAGTGTTACCCAACACTGTTATTTACCATTGCAGAACAATTAGCGAAACGTTTGTTATCAACGACTCGCAAAGCCACCGATATGGCATTTCTTGATGTGGCAGGTAGAGTCGAGGCGGCTTTACATGAACTAGCGGCACAACCAGATGCAATGCGTCATCCAGATGGCATGCAAATCAAGGTCACACGCCAGGAAATTAGCCGCATGGTTGGGTGTTCTCGAGAAATGGTTGGCCGTGTACTAAAAGAGTTACAAGACAATGGCCTGTTATGGGCAAAAGGAAAGACGATGATCATCTATGATGAAGAACATCGTCATAAAAAACCTTTAGTAAAAAAGCTTGGCTAATTCCGTCCCGGGATCATCTGCCCGCATAAAGGCTTCACCTACCAAGAAACCATTGACCTTATTGTCACGCATTAATTTGACGTCATCACGAGTATGAATGCCGCTTTCGGTAATCACGATATGACCTTGAGGAATGCGTTGCAATAATGACAGGGTGGTGTCGAGTGACGTGTCAAAGCTTCGAAGATCGCGGTTGTTGATACCAATTAAAGGTAAGTTTAATACCAAAGCGCGTTCCAGCTCTTCGAGATCGTGTACTTCTACCAGTACATCCATACCTAGTTGAATCGCGAGCTGACTTAAACTTTCTAGTTGATTATCATCCAAAGCCGCGACAATTAACAGAATACAGTCAGCGCTTATCGCTCTTGCTTCAAATACCTGATAGGGATCGATAATAAAGTCTTTACGAATCACTGGCAGGGAGCAGGCATTACGTGCTTCTTGTAAATATACTTCATGACCCTGAAAAAAATCACGGTCGGTTAAGACGGACAAACAGGCGGCCCCACCTTTCTCGTAACTGACGGCAATGTCTTTAGGTATAAAGTTTTCTCTTATCAAACCTTTGCTCGGCGAGGCTTTTTTGATTTCTGCAATCACGGCCGGTTCGTTATTAAGCATTTTTTTGCTGATAGACTCAACAAAACCGCGAACGGGATTAGCTTGTTCAGCTAATTGCTGCATGATAGCTAACGGAATTTTAGCTGAGCGTTCAGCGACTTCCTGCTGTTTGCGTTGTAGGATATTGAGCAAAATATCAGGTGTATTTTCAGACATAGTATTAAGTTCGGCTTGTAACAATAAGGGCATTTAATTTTTGAGTAGCGGCACCTGAGTCGATAAGCTCTGCTGCCATAGCAATTCCTTCTGCGAGTGAAACAGTGATATCAGCTGCATAAATTGCTGCACCAGCATTTAACACAACAATATCACGCGCAGGACCGGGTTTGCCGTCGAAGACTTCTTTGATCAGCGATAGGCTATCCTGTGCATTGCTGACCGTTAAGGTTTCAATCGTATTCTGCTGAAGACCAAAATCTTCCGGTTTAATCGTGTAGGTCGTCACTTTACCCTCTTTGAGCTCAGCGACATGGGTTTTAGCACCGATACTGATTTCATCAAGACCATCTTCAGCATGAACCACTAAAACATGTTGGCTGCCGAGTTTTTGTAACACTTCAGCCATCGGTTTTACCCATTTTTTATCAAACACACCTAAGACCTGATGAGCGGCTTGAGCAGGGTTGGTGAGCGGGCCAAGTAGGTTAAAGATAGTTCTGACACCCATCTCACGACGCGGTCCAATCGCATGTTTCATGGCGCCATGATGTTTTTGAGCAAACATAAAACCGACACCTACTGTTTCGATACAGTGTTTTACCTGTTCCGGACTAAGCTCTAAGTTAACGCCAGCGGCTTCAAGCACATCGGCACTACCCGAACTACTACTGATGGAACGGTTTCCATGTTTGGCCACCTGACAACCCGCTGCTGCAGCAACAAAGGCACTGGCTGTAGAAACATTAAAGGTACTGGCACCATCACCACCGGTACCGCAGGTATCAACAACATGTTTGCCCTTGATATGAACAGGGGTCGCCAGACTTCGCATCACTTCGGCCGCTGCTGCAATTTCTGTGACCGTTTCACCTTTCATTTGCAGACCAATTAAAAAACCACCAATTTGTGCTGGTGTGGCATTACCGGTCATGATTTGATTCATGACGTCAGTCATTTGGTCGTGGCTAAAATCTTGGCGCAGGATGAGCTGCTTGATCGCTGCCTGTATATCCATGAAAGGCCCTTATCTTTGCAGAAAGTTATTCAGTAATTCGTGACCTTGTTCGGTCAGAATAGATTCTGGATGAAATTGCACACCTTCTATTGGCAGCGTTTTATGTTCAATGCCCATGATTTCATCCAGCTCACCATCTTCCGTTTGGGTCCAGGCGGTAATATTGAAACAATCCGGCAAGTTATATTTGCTCACAACCAAGGAGTGATAACGTGTGGCTTCTAAAGGGTTATTCAGGCCTTTAAATACACTCGTATTGTTGTGATACACCTTAGACGTTTTCCCATGCATTATTTGGCTGGCATGAATCACTTCACCACCAAACACCTGTCCAATGGCTTGATGACCCAAGCAGACACCCAGCATTGGTTTTTTGCCGGCGAAATGCTTGATAACTTCCATGGATATACCAGCTTCATTTGGTGTACATGGACCTGGTGATAGAACAATTTTGTCAGGGTTCATTGCTTCAATGTCAGCAATGGTAATTTTATCGTTACGATGAACGGCGACGTCTTCCCCGAGCTCAGCAAAATATTGCACCAGGTTGTAGGTAAAAGAGTCATAATTATCAATCATTAACAGCATGTATCTAGTCCTAGGTTAGCTTTCTGCATGAGGATTGGCTTCCAATCCTGCTTCCGCCATGGCAACAGCACGAAAGATCGCGCGGGCCTTATTCATCGTTTCTTTCCATTCCATTTCCGGCACGGAGTCATAAACAATACCGGCACCCGCCTGGATATGCAGCAGATCATTTTTTATAACTGCTGTGCGTATGGCTATGGCCGTATCCATATTGCCAGACCAAGATAAATAGCCAACTGCACCAGCATAAACGCCGCGTTTGACCGGTTCTAATTCGTCGATAATTTCCATTGCACGTACTTTAGGAGCACCACTCACTGTGCCAGCGGGGAAGGTCGCTCTTAAAGCGTCAATGGCTGACATATTGTCTACCACTTGACCGGTGACATTAGACACAATGTGCATGACATGAGAATAGCGCTCAATGACCATTTTATCGGTGAGTTCAACTGTACCGGTTTTACTGACTCTGCCAACATCATTACGACCGAGGTCAATCAACATCAAGTGCTCAGCAAGCTCTTTAGGATCTGATAATAAATCCTGCTCTAAGGCAATGTCTTCTTCTTCGTTTTTACCACGAGGACGGGTGCCGGCAATCGGACGAACAGTGACTTCCTGATCTTCCATGCGAACCAAAATCTCAGGTGATGAACCCACCACAAAAAACTCACCAAGATTCAAGTAGTACATATAAGGTGAAGGGTTAAGGGTTCTTAAGGCTCGGTATAAATCAATCGGAGGCGCACTGTAAGGAATGGTCAGGCGCTGAGACAACACCACTTGCATGATATCGCCGTCATTAATGTATTGTTTTGCCTTTTCGACAGCATCAGTAAAGCCTTTCTCAGTAAAGCCAGACTGAAAGTCTTCTTCATTGACTTGTTTATGGGCTTTATTCTGATGGAAGTCCATCGCTGTCTGACGCAACATTTGTGTTAACTCGTCCAGACGTTGTTGTGCCTGACGGTAGGCATTTTCTGTATTCGGGTCTGCGTGAACAATCAAATGCAATCGACCAATTAGATTGTCAAACACGACTAACTCGTCTGACACCATTAAGAGAATATCAGGACATTCGAGCGGATCGGAGTCCGGTGCATTACCCAGTCGTGATTCAACATAACGTACAGTGTCATAGCCAAAATAACCGACAAGACCACCATTAAATTTGGGTAATGAATCGATTTCTGCAACACGATAGCGTGTCTGGAATTGTTCTATCCATGCCAGAGGATCGTCGGCTTGTGCTGTTTCAACAACTTGCCCATCCAGTTCCACCACAATGTCTTTAGCATGAACGCGAACAATTGTGTGGCAAGGTAAGCCAATCATCGAGTAACGACCCCATTTTTCACCACCCTGAACAGATTCAAACAGGTAGGAATAGGGCGCATCAGCCAATTTGAGATAAGCACTTAATGGTGTATCTAAGTCTGCTAAAACTTCCCTTGATAAGGGGATGCGGTTGTAGCCTTCTGTGGCAAGTTGATCAAATTCTGACTGTTTCATTGCTTCTTTCTAAAATAAGCTTTCCAGCTCTGCAAAAGTATCTATTACGGTATTGGGTGCAGCTGCAGAAATTGGCTGACCGTGATTGTAACCGTAGCTCACGCATATAATGGCAAGTCCAGCAGCTCTAGCTGCTTTTACGTCATTGACGGAATCGCCGATCATTAATGCCTTTTCGGAGGTAATCCGAAAGTAATCAACACCATACAGTAATGGTGCCGGATGTGGTTTTTTATGTGGCGTTGTATCACCACTCACCACAAGGTCAAAATAATCTTTCAGACCAAGCTTTTCAAGCAAAGGCAGAGTAAACGTTTCATCCTTGTTAGTGACACAAGCTAGTTTAATCTGCTTCTTTTTAAGCCAGGACAGTCCTGTGAATACATCTGGGTAAACCTGACTGCTTTCACAGGGGAACTGCTGATAATAATCTAAGAATAGAGGCAATGCTTTTTGCAGTAATGCTGTTTCTGCTTTTTGTTGCATTTCGCCTGTTAGTGCTCGTTCAATAAGTCGGGGAATGCCATTACCTACCCAACTTCTGACGTCAGCTTCGCTTGCTTTTGCCAATCCTAGACTGCTGAGCATGTGATTGGTTGCACAAGTTAGATCTGGCACGCTGTCAACCAGCGTGCCATCAAGGTCAATAAAAACAACCTCAGGTAAATCTAACTTCATTGAGCGATTAAACGTTTGCTTTAGCTAATTCCTCACGCAGCGCAGCAATCACTGTTTCATAGCGGTTAGGATCACTATCTTTCGCTGCACCAAATACAGCAGAACCAGCCACAAAGGTACGCGCACCTGCTTCAGCGATTTCACGGATGTTATTGACGTTAACGCCACCATCGATTTCTAAATCAATGTCGTAACCACTTTCATCAATCATTTTGCGTGCTTGACGTAGTTTTTCCAGCGTATGAGGAATGAATTTCTGACCGCCAAAACCAGGGTTAACTGACATCAGCAGAATACGATCTACTTTATCTAAAACGTGTTCAGCTAGAGAAAGTGGTGTGGCTGGATTAAATACTAAACCGGTTTTACAACCTTCGGCTTTCACTAATTGCAGACTACGGTCAATATGTTCTGAGGCTTCTGGATGGAAAGTAATAAATGTTGCGCCAGCTTGAGCAAAGTCAGGGATGATGCGATCAACGGGTTTGACCATTAAATGCACGTCAATTTCATGGGTGACACCATGTTTGCGCAGTGCATCACATACCAATGGACCAATTGTCAGGTTCGGTACATAGTGGTTATCCATTACGTCAAAGTGCACAATATCCGCACCTGAAGCAAGAACGTTATCTACTTCTTCACCCAAACGAGCAAAGTCTGCAGACAGGATTGAAGGGGCAATTTTGAATTCAGCCATGATTGTCTCTCTTAAATCGAATAATAAAAACGTGATGTAAACCTGATACTTTACCGTATCGGCTTTCTTTTTTCAGCTTTTGAAATCAATAGGCTGAGATTATACTGGACCTGAAAATAATGAGATGGAGTTAGACTTGCGAAAACGGTTGAAATTTATCGCTTTGTTGGTAATGACAGTTTATCTGGCTCAGGCCCAAGCTGCTGATGAAACAGA
>NZ_DIAC01000094.1:7780-9204 GCF_002414625.1 Methylophaga sp. UBA5088
CAGAACCACCTGCCGGGGCTGATGATAATGAGACAGTTGCCGAAGAAAATTCACCGATTATGTTACGTGAGCAGGGTAATGTGGAAGGCTATGTTGCACTGACCGTCAGTGAGCAATCGATAGATGCCACATACATGCCAGATAGTCTGGGTAAATCAGCAGGGAAAGTATTGATTCTGCACGGACGTGGTCAGGATATCGATAGCGATGGCATTGTTCGTACCCTCAGGATGGGCTTAAGCAAAGCTGGCTGGTCAACCATGACAGTCGCTTTACACTATGATTTCACTCCTAATCTGTACCTCGCACCATCGAATTCAGAAAAAACAACTGACACTGATGCTGCAAATACGAGTTCTGACGATAGCGATGTTGCAGAGCAGCCAGCAGCGACAGAAACTGAAACAGCAACAGAACAGAGTGAGGAGCCGACAGAGGCTGCAGCAGACGACGCAGAGAGCCAAACTGCTGAAGGTGATGCTGAACAATCAGACACTGAGAACACACCTTATATAGTCAGTAATGAAGCACGCATTGCTGCAGCTATGAGTTATCTGGCAGAAAAACAGGATGGGCCGACGGCCATTATTGGGTTTGGTGAAGCAGCCAATCTGGCAAATGAAAGTTTTTCAATGGCCAGTGGTGAGGTAGGCATCGTGTGGATTAATACGGATATTGAGTTGACTGAACCACCTAAAGTAAAAGTAATACTCGATCTGATAGCTGAGAGACCATTACAAACAGATATAAAAGCGGTTCAACGCAAAGCGAATATGAGAAAAGCCAATGTGAACAATTATGAACAACGAAAAATCATCACGATCAGTCCCAGCTTCTATGGCGCTGAAGCCAATGTTCTTGGCATCGTTCGTGGTTGGCTACACAAACACTTTATCGCCGAGGATGATGCTTAATGCGCATTTATGGTGATGGCAGTCTCATCCATCAAGCCGTATCTGATGATGGTTTAATTGAGGTGGTAGACAGTGGCAATATCCGCTCCTTGCATTTTGGGACTTTTCCCAGACAGAGTTCAATGCGGCTTAATCAGCCGCACTATCTGGAGCTGAGTTACACACAAGCAATGATGGGGTGTTTGTTACTGAATCCCAATCCTAAACGAGTCTTAGTTATCGGGCTGGGTGGCGGTTCATTGGTCAAGTTTCTATTGCACCATTTCCCTGATTGTTATGTCGATGTCGTGGAATATCGTCGCGACGTTGTGGATGTGGCACAGTCTTTTTTCCAGGTTCCGATTGATAACCCGAATTTAAACATCAATTTGGGTGATGGTTATCTCTATGTGAATCAGTGCTTTTACCAAACAGACTTTAGTTATGATCTGATTTTGGTTGATGCTTATGACCAAAATGGGATGGCGGCCAGTGTGGGGGTTCAGGCTTTTTTTGATGCCTGTTCTGGGA
>NZ_DIAC01000094.1:9417-10194 GCF_002414625.1 Methylophaga sp. UBA5088
TTTAACTCCACCATGGAAAGAATTAATGACAGCTTTCAACAGCGTGCTATGATTCTGCCGGTCGAGAATAAAGGTAACGTCATCGCTTTAGCCACCAAGTTTAATGTGGAAAATGCGTATCTGAAGAAATTACGTCAACAGGTCAATAATTTAGAAATGATGTATCAAGTTAACTTGCCACGTTCATTACAAAATCTCATCAGACAAAACCGAAATTTCATTCATCGTTTATTTGCGATTTAAGATTGGCTTTGTGTGGGTGTACTTATTGGTCAGTCTTTAGTTTGTAGGGGTTTCATGAAGAAGTGGGTTTTGCTGTTATTGTTGAGTTTGTTTTTACATCAACAGGTAAGCTGGGCTGAAAACGCATATAAGATTGTTATTAAACGATCTGAAAATAAATTATTGGTGCAAAAAAACGATAAGGTCATACGCTCTTATCATGCTGCCATTGGCAGTGGCGGCAGAAAAGCAAAACAAAAGGAAGGGGATAGACTAACGCCATTGGGTAGCTATCACATTGTTAAAATAAAGGACAGTGAACGCTTTCACTTGTTTTTACAACTCGATTATCCGAGTGTCAGAGATGCGATTAATGGTTTAAAAGCCGGGCATATCAAAAAGTCACAATATCGAAGAATTCTTGATGCGCACATTTTTGGCGGAATTCCACCTCAAAATACAGCGCTAGGTGGTGTTATTGGTATTCACGGAATTGGTGTTGAAACCAAAGATAAACTTGAAATTCATCGTATAGCTAATTGGACGCAAGGTTGC
>NZ_DIAC01000094.1:10343-12600 GCF_002414625.1 Methylophaga sp. UBA5088
AAGGTTGCATAGCGCTGAGAAATAAAGAAATCGATGAGTTATTGACATTTGTCAGGGTGGGGACTGAAGTCAAAATCATGGAATAAAGCCTGATTAAAATTGTCGGATATGCAGCTGAATTTGCTAGAATATCCACGTTTATCGCTTTTACTCTGCTGGGGTCCTCATGCAATCCGCGCCTGATCTGTTTTCCTACCGTAAATTCTGGGCACATCGTTTTGGTATCGCACCTGAATTACCCATGACCCGTGAGGAAATGGATGCGCTGGGCTGGGATTCTTGTGACATCATCATTGTCACTGGTGATGCTTATGTCGATCACCCTAGTTTCGGTATGGCGCTGATTGGACGTTTATTAGAGTCGCATGGTTTTCGCGTCGGCATTATTTCTCAGCCCGACTGGACCAGCACAGATGACTTCACCAAACTGGGTAAACCTAATCTGTTCTTTGGCGTCACTGGCGGCAATATGGATTCGATGGTCAACCGCTATACATCCGATCGTAAAATCCGTAGCAATGATGCCTATACGGCAGGTGGTTCAGGTGGTAAACGCCCTGACAGAAGTGTGGTGGTTTATAGTCAGCGTTGTCAGGAAGCTTACAAAGGCGTGCCAGTCATTATTGGCGGTATTGAAGCCAGCCTTCGCCGTATTGCCCATTATGATTATTGGTCTGAAAAAGTCCGTCGTAGTGTCATTATGGACTCAAAAGCCGATCTTCTAGTCTATGGTAATGGTGAAAGACAGGTGGTGGAAATTGCACATCGTCTTGCTGCTGGTGAACCTGTCAGTGATTTAACTGATATTCGTGGCACGGCCTACACCAAAAAGCATGAACAGCGTGCTGGCTGGTGGGAAAAAGACTCGACTCTGGTGGATACGCCCGGAAAACTTAACCCGCCCATTGATCCCTATCAGATGCAAACTGAAGAAAGTTGTGCAGAAGAGAAGGCCAAAACAGAACAAAGCAAACCCACTGAAAATACGAACGTTATCAAAATTCATCGGGTTTCCCCGAGAAATGCTGACCGTACCGTCATACGGCTGCCTGCCTATAATGCCGTAAAAGATGACCCCGTCACCTATGCACATACGTCACGTATTCTGCATTTAGAAACAAATCCGGGTAATGCACTGGCATTAGTTCAGCAGCATGGCAATCAGGATGTCTGGTTGAACCCGCCCCCCATACCGTTGACTACAGCGGAAATGGATGCTGTGTTTGATTTACCCTACAGTCGCCTACCGCATACGGGCTATGGCAAGATGACGATTCCGGCCTACGATATGATTCGTTTTTCGGTGAATATCATGCGTGGTTGTTTTGGTGGCTGTACATTCTGTTCTATTACAGAACATGAAGGCCGTATTATTCAGAGTCGATCTGAAGACTCGATCATCAAAGAAGTTGAAGCGATACGAGACACTACGCCGGGCTTTACTGGCGTCATTTCTGATTTGGGTGGCCCCACTGCTAATATGTATCGTCTGGCCTGTAATGATCCTAAAATCGAAGCCAGTTGTCGTCGTTTATCTTGTGTGTTTCCTGGCGTTTGTAAAAATTTAAACACGGATCACACCCCCCTTATCAATCTTTATAAACGCGCTCGTTCATTACCCGGCATTAAAAAAATTCTGATTGCTTCAGGTCTGCGATATGACTTAGCTGTGTTATCACCGGAGTATGTCAAAGAACTCGTCACCCATCATGTCGGTGGTTACTTAAAAATTGCGCCGGAACATACAGAAGAAGGCCCGCTGCAACAAATGATGAAGCCGGGTATTGGCACTTATGACAAGTTCAAACAAATGTTTGATAAATACTCAAAAGAGGCGGGTAAAGAGCAGTATTTGATTCCTTATTTTATTGCCGCACACCCTGGTACGACGGATAAGGACATGATGAATCTGGCGCTCTGGTTAAAACGTAATGGTTTCAGAGCCGATCAGGTTCAAGCTTATCTCCCTTCACCAATGTCAGCCGCAGCGGCCATGTACCACTCTGGTAAAAACACCTTACACAAAGTCAGACGAAATAGTGGCGATATCGAAGTGCCAAAAGGCTTGAAGGTACGTCGCCTGCATAAGGCATTTTTACGTTATCACGATCCCGAAAATTGGCCGATGTTACGTGAAGCTCTCAAAAGTATGGGCCGGGCGGATTTAATTGGAAATGGCAAAAAACATTTAATTCCAAATTGGCAACCTGCGGGTACCGGCGAAAATGGTGAAGGTCGTCGCATCACTCGCAAGGCA
>NZ_DIAC01000094.1:12662-15944 GCF_002414625.1 Methylophaga sp. UBA5088
AAAATGTCAAAAGTTTCCGTACACAGCACACGAGACCCGGTAAAACCAAAGTGAAAGCAAAAAGACGCCAGCGTTAATAAAAAAAATTATTATTTGAGAAACATTTTTAGTTGACCATGGTCAATCTGCCTATATCACGCATTTTCTGAATAGGGACATTGATGAAATCGAAATCTACCGCTCGCTCAAGTTATGATGCTTTTTCGGTTTTACTACATTGGTTGATTGCTGTTTTTATTATCGCTCTCTTTGCTTCAGGCCTATGGATGGTTGATTTGGGCTACTACGACGATTGGTATTATCAAGCACCGTGGTGGCACAAAGGGATTGGCATTGTCACAGCCTTATTGATTATTGTTCGGTGGGGCTGGAGTCTTTTCCGGCAAACGCCGCCTGGCATTAACTCTATTCCTCATTGGCAGCACCTGGCTGCAAAAGTCACACATCAGTCCATGAACGTAGTAGCTATCATCATTGCGATAAGTGGCTATATTATGGTCACAGCCAAAGGTGATGGTCTATCCGTCTTCGACTGGTTCACCATTCCCGCCATCATTTCAAATAAACCTGACTGGGTCGATCCGGCAGGCGCTATTCACTTATGGGCGGCATATTTTCTTATCGCTATGGCATCAGTACATGCTCTAGCCGCCATAAAACATCACTTCATTGATAAAGACGCAACGCTCAAGCAAATGCTTGGCAGAAAATAAACAAGGAGAAAAAAATGAGACAAACTATTCTTGCCACATCGTTATTAGGTTTATCGGCTTTCATGCCGGCTTATGCCGCTGATTATGTAATCGATACTGAAAAAGCCCACGCTTTTATTGATTTTCGCATTCAGCATCTGGGCTATAGTTGGATGAGTGGACGTTTTAACGACTTCTCTGGCACATTTTCTTATGATGCTGAGCAACCAGAAGCGTCACAAGTGAATGTAGATATTGATGTCGCCAGTGTTGATACCAACTTTGCTGAACGTGATAAACACTTACGTGAAAAATTCTTGGAAACAGATAAGTTTCCAGATGCCAGCTTTAAGTCGACCTCGTTCAAACAACAGGACGACGGTAGCTTAGTTGTTACAGGAGACTTCACACTACACGGGGTAACCCATGAACTAAGCTTCCCGGTTGAAAAAGTCGGGGAAGGCGAAGACCCATGGGGCGGTTACCGTGCAGGTTTTGTTGGTGAAACAGAATTTACTATTTCCGACTACGGTATTATCGTTGATATGTTAGGCCCTTCATCACAAGTTGTGTATCTGACCTTATCCATTGAAGGGATTAAGCAATAATTCAGATTTGTTTGGCGAGGTCGTAGAGCCTGTCAAATTCTTCAGATAAGCTGTTTGCTGGTATTGAACGTCCCGCACGTTGATACCAGTAAGCAGCATTGCCTTTGTCGCCTTCTACATAATGAAGATAGCCATGAATCATGCAGGCAAAACTGTCTTCATAACTTTGAATCAGTTTGTGAGCCCCGTCCCAGTCGCCTTGTGCGGCTAATTCAAGCGCTTGTAGATGTTGTATAGCCATTGCAAACCTCCAAAAAAGTTTGACATGACTATGCTATAACAGATTGAATTGAATGAAAATTCTAATTGCTTCCCAGCATCGTTAACAGCCCAGCTGCAAAGGCAAACGGTGATGTTACGATCACAAATAACAACTTACCCAGTTCACGTAGTACATAAAGTACATCTATTAATAAAGCCATGATTTCCTCCGTTGAATCTGACTGTTTGCATTATAATGCGCGTTTGTGACATCCAAATGACCAACATATAAGCACTCTATGAATATTCTTGCTCTCGATACCTGTACAGAAATGTGCTCAGTGGCCATCCTTAAAAATGGCGAACTGTTTGAACAATCACTGCTGACTCAACGAGGGCACTCAGAAAAAATTCTGGGAATGTTGGATGCGCTTTTCGTTGAGGCAGGATGTCGGCTATCTGATATGGATTGTATTGCGTTTGGTCGCGGTCCAGGTTCTTTCACTGGCGTTAGGGTAGGGGTGAGTGTCACTCAAGGCATTGCCTATGCTGCCAGTCTTCCAGTCGTGCCCGTATCGACATTAGCAGCGGTGGCACAGCGTGCTATTGATGAGCACCATGCTGAATGTATTGCAGTGGCAATGGATGCCCGTATGCAGGAAGTTTATAGTGCACTTTATCAGTCCGTGGATGGCTTAGCTGTATTAGTCGGCGAAGAACGAGTGTGTCTACCTGAACAAATCGAGTTGAGTTCAGAGCAATCATTTTTTGCTGCTGGTACGGGTTGGAAAGAGTATGAGACAGCCATGATGGCGAAGTTCTCCAAACAAGTAAGTACGCTGGATAATGAGCTCTTACCTACGGCTGCTGCCATTGCAAAATTGGCTGAAAAACAAGCCGAAAAGGGACACACCTTGCCAGCTGAACAAGCGATGCCTGTTTACCTTCGTGATAATGTTGCTAAGAAAAAAGGTGAGCAATAATGGTGAAGAAACAGGACACTATCTACGCTGCGCCATTAGAACAAATGGTGGATTTCAGCTTTGATGAAAGAGTCGTCGATGTCTTCCCGGATATGATTCAGCGTTCAGTGCCAGGCTACGCCACATTGATATCTAATATCGGTATCCTCGCGGCTAAGTATGCTTTGGATAATAGCCGTTGTTATGATTTAGGTTGTTCGCTTGGTGCTGTGACCTTATCGATACGTCAGCGCTTAAAAAAGCAGAATTGCCAGATTATTGCCGTGGATAACTCGCCTGCGATGATTGAAAAAGCCCAACACATATTACTGGCTGATAAGGCCTCTGATATTGAGGTTCAACTCGTCTGCGAGGATATCGCTGACACGGTAATTGAAAATGCCTCTGTGGTTGTGATGAACTTCACCCTGCAGTTTATTCCGTTGGCGCACCGTCAGGCTTTAATTAATCAAATTTATAATGGTTTAAAGCCGGGGGGAATATTAATTCTGTCAGAGAAACTGGCATTTCCTGACGACAGTATCAACCAATTTCATATTGATGTTCACCACGACTTCAAGCGAGCAAATGGCTACAGTGATATGGAAATCAGTCAGAAAAGAACGGCGATCGAAAACGTCTTGATCCCTGAATCTTTAGAGCAGCATCAACAACGCTTACGTGCTGCTGGCTTTGGTTTTACCGAAAAATGGTATCAATGTTTTAACTTTGTTTCGATGGTTGCCATAAAGTGATTTACCAAGGTTTATATAAATATCTTGAGTCTGCTGGGTTAGATAGCTGGCGGCAGACATTAGA
>NZ_DIAC01000094.1:16044-19028 GCF_002414625.1 Methylophaga sp. UBA5088
GGCAGACATTAGAACAACAAATTAACCAAAAACTCGCCGAAGAAACGCATGGCAAAATGCCTTTATGGCAGGAGGCTCTTTCTGCTTTACCTGACATTACTCCAAGTCAAATCGAGTTACAAAGTGAGGTCAGAATAGGTCAGCAACTAGACTTGAATGGTCATGATATTGATGCATTGAAAACCTGTCTGCAGACTTTTCATCCTTGGCGCAAAGGGCCTTATCGTTTTTTTGATATTGAGATCAATACCGAGTGGCGATCGGATTGGAAATGGGACAGGGTCTTACCCCATATCAGTCCGCTTCTTGGTCGGCGAGTATTAGATGTGGGCGGAGGCAATGGCTACCATGGTTGGAGAATGCTGGGTGAGGGTGCTGAATTTGTTATGGGCATAGATCCTACCCTTGTTTTCACCATGCAATATCATGTGATGCAACGTTATATTGCCAGCGCTAGACATTTTGTGGTGCCAATAGGTATTGAGCACATGCCTGAGAAACTGGCCTGGTTTGATACAGTGTTTTCCATGGGGGTCTTATATCATCGTCGCTCACCGTTAACTCACCTTATGGAATTAAGAAATTGCCTGAAGTCGGGCGGTGAGTTAGTGCTGGAAACATTGATTATTGATGGACCAGAAGGTATGAGTCTGATACCTGAAGGGCGTTATGCGAAGATGCGCAATGTGTGGTTTATACCAAGCACTGAGACTATGCTGGTTTGGCTCAAGAAGTGTGGATTCAAAGAAGTGCGTTGTGTAGATGAATCTATTACGTCACTCGATGAGCAAAGAAGTACAGAGTGGATGACATTTGAGTCTTTAAAAGATTTCCTTGATCCGAATGACGTCACAAAAACGATTGAAGGATACCCTGCACCGAAACGCGGTGTGTTTATCGCTAAAGCGCCCTAGAGTGCTGTCGCTCCAGAAGTAATTGAAATCCATTGATCGTTACTGTTTTTGCAGGCATCGAGAGATTTTGTCTGGGTATTATTCTCTTTTGTAATAATAAGGTCATAGGCGAGACAAGGATAGTGACCATAAGAATAATGGTGGTCAATCACAATTTCGTAAGCGGTGCCAGTGACCTCATTCTTCCAGAAATGACTTTTGCCAATGGTTTCTGTTGAAAGGATTTTTTGGGTTTGTTGTAAGTCATGCGTAGTCATGGCGGTATCAGTATCAATTCCAGCCTCAACGCCTGCTAATAAATCCAGAGAAGCTTTCGTGCTGGTTACCGTAGTTATCAGGCTGACACTGATTAAACTTAATATATAGAGCCTTTTGCTTGAAAACATAGACTTCCGTAACTGGAGTAGAAACGTTACTTAAGGATGTGCTCTAATTTCATTTCGCACCACCAGAGACATGGTTAAGTAACATCATTCATTTCGTAAAAGGTCGAGTATATCCCTATCGATTTGATTATAACAACTATCAAATAGAGCTCAGCGCCGACATACACCACTTAATAAACGGATTGCCATGTCAACATCGTAAGTCATGACATGATTATCACGCAAAAAACGTTGTTGAACTTGATAGGCCTCTCTTTCCAGAATCATGCGCTGTGTGCAGTCAGGCTTTTCAATCATCGCTCCATGTTGATCCTGAAGAAAATGCACTAACTCATGAACAATATACCCCTGAGAGATGATGCTATCTTTGGTCAGTTTCTTGTCATAAAAGATGATATCTTTTTTATCGTCATAATATGCCAAGGCATTACATTCTTTACCATCACATAGAATATCGATCAGTTGCTGATGATTGACCGGTTCGATAACAGGTTTTTTTTCTGGCATATCGTACTGACTGAAGTTGACCGCCATCAATAAAAGTGTGCCAAGAATCTCTTGCATAACATCTCCTTGTCAGCATGATAATGATTCGACTGGATTTTTCAGAAACAGTTTCTGTTACGTGTTAAACGGCGGCTTAAACGTGATGTTTAGTATGAAATTTTTCTAAATCGGGCGGCGATTGCCGGTAATAAGCCTTTAATAGCTCATATAAATGCGTGTTATGTCGTTTTAATGCTACCGGTGTGGTGAAGAAATACTCAGTTATTACAGCAAAAAACTCAGCCGGATTGGTGGCGGCATAAGGATCCATGTAGGTATGTTTATGTGTGGCCAAGTCATGTAATAAACCTTGCCAGGCTGCCGTCAAAGTTTCAGTCCATTCCTGTAACGACATATCCGGATGTAATGGCGGCATGCCATTGGCACGGCCTGATAACATATCTAATTTATGAGCAAACTCATGAATGACAACATGATGACCTCGGTAAGGCTGCTGGCTGTCATGTTTAATATCCTGCCAGGAAAAGATAACGGGTCCCCGTGACCATGACTCGCCACTCAAGCCTTGTGTTTGCTTATGAACTACGCCATTTTCATCAGTGATATCACGTTTAATCTGAAAGGCACCCGGATAGAGAATAATTTCTCGCCAGCCATCATATGTGTTGAGTCCCAAATGCAAGATAGCAACACATGCCTGAGCCGCAACAGTAACAGCCATTTCTGGTGTCACCGTTACGCCAGCCGCGCCACTGAATGTTTTTTTATGAATAAACAGTGTTGCCAATAGTCGAATACGTGCTCGTTCAGAAATAGATCTGGCCTCAATAAGAGGTAAGTGACGGGTCACCTCATGCCATAAGCCAAAGGGTATCGGATACTGTTTAAGTACTCTGAGTGTGTGCCATTTACGGATGATATTCATGCAGAGAGCGTTTTTTTGGTCCTGGGTTGATTGAAAATAAAATGTTGAATGCCCATTTTTATCGCATTATCGATAACAAACCAAACCAATGCATATAGCCACATCAACCCGGCATATTCCCAACTCACTGCTGTAATAAATAGTCCGTTCACAGCCATCAATGTACCAATAATTTCTGTACCCAATGTCGCAGCTAATAACAGTGGAGATGGCCAGGGCTTTTGCCAGAACCAGCCATTATTTCGTGTCACA
>NZ_DIAC01000093.1:0-5694 GCF_002414625.1 Methylophaga sp. UBA5088
CTGACCGTTGGTGGAATCATTCTGACGTAGTCACGGAACTTGAAAGTATAGGTATTTCGAGTGTCTATCACCACATTTCAGGTGAGCAGCAAGGACTAGAGACGAATCCTACGTTTTACTTACATCGTAGCCTGAAGCGCCCTTATCACATTGACTACATCTTTGCTTCAAATGACTTGTTGTATAGATGCGCTCTAGAACTCTCTAACCATACTGACTGGCTCGCTGTTAGTGATCATCTGCCTCTCACTGTACTCTTTGAAAACTAGCACCACTCAGTATTCACTAGACTACACATTAATTTCCTAGTCACCCCTCAATCTTAATGACTTGAGGGGTATCGAGAAGATTAATTTCAATAAACGACATTCGGTTTAGTTTTTTGCTTTTCTCAACAAAGAGAACAATAACAGAGTAGGTAGAAATAAGAACATAGCTGTTGGGATTGGAACAGCGCTAACGATATCGTATTTATAAAACGCTGAAGAGCTTAGGGCTGTTCCTCCAATCGCCACACTAATCGCATCGCCCGCAGACAGGAAAATCCTTTCAATGAAGGTGTGAGTTGTTTGTGAGTAGAAGCTGCTTGCATTAGCAACATCCTTCCACGAATGAGTGATATTAAACCAACCATCTTCTGATGAAGAAATAACGGTACCAGACCCAAACGATGGTTGAAAATATAAGCCAGTGCTTGTATCAAGCTGAGGATTGCTTAGATAGTAATTGAAATAAGGATAAACATCGGTAACTGGCTTGGATAAATCATTTGTCGTGCCTGGTGTGTCATAGATGCTGCAACTATCAGAAGAGCAACCTGAGTAACCTCCTGTTCCCCATATAGCATCACCAGCGATAATGGATAAAGCTGCATTTGATGAGGTAGATACTAATAAGAGAAACAGACTTACCAAAATTTTGTTCATTTTTAAGATCCTTTTAGTGAAAGTGTGATGCAGATCATAAAAACTATAACAAATAACCATGTCCTACTGACAGAAGATTTTTTGGGTACTCCCTAAAAACACACATTGCTTGAATGCAAAAGGAGTGTTCTTTTAAGTTGTGTTTTAATTTTTGAGTACGAGACCCTGCCAACTTTTAAGACTTAGATGAATACAGGAGTGTCAACTTATGAAGCTCATCGGAGATGTGAGGATGTCAACGGTAGCTCAGAACACAGAGCGCCAACTAGACGGTAGAACACTGGATAAGGTCTTCACTGATAAGTATTCTGGAAAGATACTAATCGAACACAGCTAAAGGCTTTACTTGAGTTAGTACGAGAAAGTGATGAAGTTCATGTTCATGACATCTTACGGATGGCAAGTAATGTTGCTGACCTGATTGAACTGATTAAACATATGAGCTCTCAAGATGTGATTGTCAGACTTCACAAGGAAGGACAGACCTCCACAGGCAAACAGAACGCTATGCAGGATTTGATGTTAGACGTACTATGCTTCTTTGTAGCAGTTTGACACTCGATGCTGTTGACACGTCAGAGAGAAGGTATTCAGAAAGCTAAGGAAAAAAGTGTATAAAGGCAGACCAGAACAGATAGACCGTGAGAAAGAACTTGAGTTGTTGGCTGAATGATTGTCTATCAGGAAGACAGCAGCACAACTCGAGATATCGTTCTGTACTGCACAAAGAATAATCTGTAATTAATACTGTAACTCACGCCCCACTGAAAAGGTCAAGTTAGATTCACATAACTTGTAAATAATTAACTAACTTAACCATCACTCAACTAAGCTTTTTGTAAGACGGCTATAACTCATAGTGATGACTTTGCGAATGCTTTGACTTTGATCTGTCATGATCATATTTTGTGATCTGTTTCACACTTTATGATCTTAGGGAGGGACAAAAGTGAAATCACTATTTGTATTCGCAATTTTATTAATCTTTTCTAGCAGTTCTCTAGCAGACTCTTACTTCATGACACTCAAAGGCGGTAGAGGCTATGCAGAGAGTTACTACACATATAACACCGACACTGGACATCGTGGAGAGGGAAGTAAAAATCCTTATCAATACTACGATAGTAGTGTGGGTGACGAAGAAATAGAAGATACTGATGATTTCTTTTACTTGGGTGATGGTCACTATGTCTTGCGTTGGATGGGTACGTGGACAACTTTTGCAGCATTGGAAGATGTCAGCGGAACCATTCTAGTGCAATGGCAAACATTTGAAACTCAAAATACTGTACTTGGATATTTTGGGCAAATTTTGGAATTACCAGAAACGGGTTATGGTTATTTACTGCTTGATATTGACCTCATGCAATACGACACATTCTCAATGCTAATTGAGGGTGATGCAAAATCTTTGCGATCACAAATGGAGTATAGCTTTGGCATTTTTGACGGAACAATTCCAGAGGGGCCACTTTTCGATCCAAACATTCAGGCAGTTCCACTTCCAAACACAGCTTGGCTGCTTTTACCTGCACTAATTGGAGTTGTTGGCTTCAGACGCAGACACTCTTAATCTGTTTTGGCATAGTGAGTAACTGACTTGTTACTCACTATGCCTATATTTTTTGTGCGCTCTGATATCACATCTCCTCGATAAAGCAGGATAGTTACTCAAGCTCAACCTGTCATCTCATCATCATAAAATTTGATCACACACATGTTTGTTAGTCAGAATGGCAAATAATGCACGAGTAATCGAACTAATTATTCTAGAAGTCACAATTCTGATTATTAATGACTATTTGCATCAACTGTATTTGTTCAGGTTAACATCAACCCTCTCTGAATCACGCTACCTTCATATTCACAAAATTTACATCGGCATACCATTTGGCATACCACTTTTTTTAAGATTGTGTGATTCTCTCTGAGACGTCATGAGACTAAAGTAAAAATAAGCTTATGATTTTGAATATTTTTATTGTTCTTCCTGATACCTCCGGTTACCACCTGAAACCATATAATGGCGGACTGACTCTCCGCCATACATTAAAAGCCCCTTCTCGAAGGGGCTTTTTTGTTTCTGGCATAAATAGGCTTCACCCCACCGTCTTGTTAGGTATATTCTTCCTCTGAAAATTTCTTCTCTACCTACCTTTAAGCTCTATATTTAAAGATAAAAAGTGTGTTCACTTTTCAGTCATTCAAGCCTGCCTATTATCAAAAATAATCCTATATTTCCTATTACTGATACAGATCATTTTTGCTGATAAATCAGATTGACCAATTGAGTAAGCAGCCATTAAGCTTTAATCAGTTATTCTCACAGAGACGAAGATGATTGATACGTCGGAATTACCTGCTGCCATCCCTTCCCTGAAGTTAAAGTGTGTCGCCATCGATACCTATAAAGAAAACGTGGCCTACTTGCACCGTAGTTGTGGCCTTTATCGTAGTGAGGGCTTTCAAGCACTGAGTAAAATAGAGATTCACACAGCTGATAGTGAGCAACCTGTGATTGCCGTTTTAAATGTTGTCGATGACACTTCCATTACAGATGTCGATGAGCTGGGGTTGAGTGAACAGGTTTATGAACAACTTGGCATTCCTGAAGGTTCTGAGGTGTTTATCAATCATGCCAGCCCACCAGATTCGCTCAAATCCGTACATAAGAAGATCGCAGGCGAAAAGCTTAATTACGAACAATATCTACACATCATTCAGGACATCGTTAATAACCGTTATTCAAAAATAGAAACAGCCGCCTTTATTGTGGGTTGTGCTGAAACAGGCATGGAGCGTGATGAAATATTACATCTGACGCATGCGATGGTTGATACAGGAGAGCGGATTGATTGGGGGGAAGGTTTGGTCTGCGATAAACATTGCATCGGTGGTATCCCCGGCAATCGCACCACCATGCTACTTGTGCCTATTATTGCTGCTCATGGCATGCTGATGCCTAAAACATCCAGCCGGGCAATCACGTCACCTGCTGGTACCGCAGATACCATGGAAGTCTTAGCTAACGTCGATTTGTCACTGCGTCGCCTTCATGAAATTGTCAGTGAACAACGTGCTTTTCTGGCTTGGGGGGGCACTGCAAAGCTGGCCCCGGCTGATGATGTGTTGATTTCTGTAGAACGCCCTCTATCCATGGATTCGACTGGTCAGATGATCGCCTCAATACTTTCAAAAAAAATGGCCGCTGGAGCGACACATTTAATTATTGATATTCCCATAGGGCCTTCAGCAAAAGTACATACACACATGGAAGCACTGAAGCTTCGTAAGCTTTTTGAGTATGTTGGCGACAATATGGGATTACACTTAGAAGTAGTCATTACTGATGGCAGCCAACCTATCGGTAGAGGCATAGGTCCAGTTCTGGAAACCCAGGATGTTATGAAGATTCTGACAAATGAACCTGATGCGCCCATCGATTTGAAAGAAAAAGCATTGCAACTCGCTGGCAGGATTATCGAATTTGATCCCGATGTCCGAGGCGGCCAAGGTTATACCATCGCCAGAGACATTCTTGAATCAGGCCGAGCCCTCACTAAAATGAATGCCATTATTGATGCTCAGGGTCGTAACAACACTCCGATGCGTGTTGGGAAGCTGCATTATGATATTTGTGCTCAAACAACGGGTAGCATCAGTGCAATAGATAATCTCAAAATCGCCTCCATTGCACGGCTGGCAGGTGCTCCTATGGATAAAGGTGCGGGCGTGTATCTACATAAAAAGGTCGGTGATAAAGTGAAACAAGGCGAGCCTTTGTTTACTATTTATGCTGAGTTTAATGCCGATTTTACCTTTGCAAAAAATGCCGCAATGACCGATAACAGTTATCAGATCGAGCACTTATGAGCATGACCCCCACCCTATTATTAAGCTTCTCTGACTACGAGCAACAAGCCAAAGCGCTTGCTGTTGTCTGTGGCATTCCTTATGAAACTGTCCTGTTGCACCGCTTTCCAGATGGCGAAAGTCAACTGACCTTGCCAGTCAATTTAGCGGAAACAGTTATCCTATGCCGCAGTCTCGATGATCCTAACCACAAATTAGTCGAATTGATGCTCACTGCACAATCATTACGTCAGCATGGTGTAAAACGGATTATTCTGGTGGCACCCTATCTTTGTTATATGCGACAAGATAAAGCTTTTCACCCAGGGGAAGTCGTTAGTCAGACCATTGTGGGTCATTTCCTGGCTGATTTGTTTGATGCTGTCATTACAGTCGATAGCCATCTGCACCGTATCTCCCAGTTGAGTGAAGCTATTCCGCTGGAACAGGCTATTAATCTCACCGCCACACAACCCATGGCAGAATTTATAGAAGCGCATTTCACTACCCCACTCCTTTTAGGACCGGACGGTGAATCAGAGCAATGGGTAAAAGAGATTGCCACACATTTTGGCTTTGACTATGCCGTGGCACACAAACAACGTTTAGGTGATCATAATGTTGTCGTCACATTGCCAGAGAATGACTATGCCAGACGCAATATTATTATTGTGGATGATGTTGCCAGTACGGGTAAAACCCTACTGGAAGCAGCCAAAAAACTAATGCCATATCAACCAGCATCCGTCAGTGTGTTAGTCAGTCATGCTTTGTTTATTGAAGATGCCATAGCGCAACTCAATGCGGCAGGTGTCAAACAGATATATAGCTGCGATAGCATTCCTCATCAAACAAATAGCGTGAGTTTGGCCAATATTCTCGCTAAGGCTTTACAGGGCGTTTTACAACAATAGAT
>NZ_DIAC01000093.1:5808-8212 GCF_002414625.1 Methylophaga sp. UBA5088
TACAACAATAGATTTAGTTCAAAAGGGGTAAGATTTGACATCATTATTTCAGAAAGCCACTGACGATTTTGCCCATCAACCGATTGCTAAGACTTTTAACTCACTGAATGTCGACGCAAGCCTCGGCTTGTCGGATGCAGAAGTACATCAACGCCAGCTTGATTACGGTCTGAATCAAATCATCAATCAAGAAGAATCCACCTTGCAGCGGATTTTAAAACGTTTCTGGGGCCCGATTCCCTGGATGATTGAAATTGCCGCCATCTTATCTGCCGCGGTGGGTAAGTGGGAAGATTTCATCATTATCAGCGTCTTACTCCTTATTAATGCCGGACTCGACTTTTTCCAGGAGCACCGCGCACTTAATGCCCTAAGTGCCTTAAAAAGCCAGTTAGATACGCAGGTACGCGTGTTACGCGATGGCAAGAGTCAATTGGTTCGCTCACAAGAACTCGTGCCTGGCGATATCATTCGATTACGAATGGGTGATTTGGTCCCCGCTGATGTACAGTTGCTGACTGGTGATTATTTGTCCATTGACGAGTCTTCACTGACTGGTGAGTCTTTGCCAGTCAGCAAAAGAAGTACTGACGTTGCCTATGCCAACACCATTATCCGTCAAGGTGAGATGGATGCGATTGTGGTCAATACCGGTCAGCAGACACGGTTTAATAATGTGGTCAGCCTGGTTGCATCAGCTTCGGTTAATGAGCATAGCCACTTTCAAAAGATGGTATTACAGATTGGGCACTTCCTGATTCTCTTATCGCTGGCGATGGTGGCATTGATTGTTATCACAGGCTTATCTCGCCATGAAGATCTGCTGGAATTGGCCCGCTTTGCATTAGTGTTATTAGTGGCAGCAATACCTGTTGCCTTACCAGCAGTGCTATCAGTCACTATGGCTGTAGGCGCTTATAAACTGGCAAAACACAAAGCCATCGTCACTAAGTTAACAGCAATAGAAGAACTGGCTGGCGTCGATATTTTTTGTTCAGATAAAACGGGCACGTTGACCAAAAATGAAATGCAGGTCATGGAGATACTGCCATTCAATGGAACCAGTGAGGCAGCACTTATGCGAGCTGCCGTTTTAGCATCGCGCTCAGAAAATACAGATCCAATTGAAATCCCATTATTTCGTCATATTAAAGATAACTATCCTGAAAGTGACTGGTCAACATGGCAACAAACGCACTTCACGGCTTTTGATCCCAGCAAAAAATACACAGCGGCTCAGTTACAAAAAGCTGACCAGAAGATGGCCGTATTTAAAGGCGCTCCACAAGTCATTATGGCGATGGTAACGAATCTAACCGATAACGACATCAACACACTCAATCAGCAGATTAATCTTCTGGCAAGTAAAGGCTACAGAACACTGGCAGTAGCGCAGCAATATGAAAGTCAAGAACATGAATTCCTGGGACTGATTCCACTTATCGATCCGCCTCGGGATGACTCTAAACAAGTGATTGATGAGATGCGTCAGCGTGGTGTCGAAGTGAAAATGATCACCGGAGATAATATTGCTATTGCCCGTGAAATTGGGCATATGCTCGGACTAAACAAACGAGCTGTTCAATCTAAACAGATTACCGGTAAATCCGGGCAGGAAATTAAAGAGCTAGCATCCAGTCTGGCTCAGGCTATCTATAAACGATTAAATCCGGATGTGTCTTTCAAACAGGCAAAACAGTTTGCCGATGAGGTAATGACCGATCTGGAAAATATTTACGACACCAGCTTATTAGAAACGGAATTTATTCATACACATGAGTCTGCTTTGCTGGACATGCTGGAGTCTATAGAAATATTTGCCGAAGTCTTACCAGAAGATAAATACATGATTGTCGACGCCCTACAAAAGTCCGATCACATTGTGGGCATGACAGGCGATGGTGTGAATGACGCGCCCGCTCTTCGCAAAGCCGATTGTGGTTTTGCGGTTTCCAATGCGACCGATGCGGCAAGAGCGGCAGCAGATATTATTCTCACCGCACCAGGTTTATCTGTCATCAATCATGCCATAGAGCAAGCGCGTTTTACGTTTGAACGCATGAAAAGCTATGCGACATTTCGTATTGCTGAAACCATTCGCATTATTTTGTTCATGACATTAAGCATCCTGATATTCGAGTTTTATCCCATAACGGCGCTGATGATTATTCTACTGGCGCTGCTCAATGACTTACCGATTCTGACTATCGCTTATGACAACACTTACCAGTCTCCAACCCCAGTCAGGTGGAATATGCATGAATTGTTTATTTTGTCGTCAGCGTTGGGGCTTGCTGGGGTATGCGCATCATTTTTATTATATTTGTTCTTACGCGAGCAGAATTTAGATACTGATACGATACAAACCCTCATATTCCTGAAACTTCTGATTGCCGGCCACAGT
>NZ_DIAC01000103.1:0-6414 GCF_002414625.1 Methylophaga sp. UBA5088
GTTGAGCATGTGAAACGTGTTTCCAAGAAACCTGTTTTGGGCGTTGGCCGTTATACCGATCCTGAAAAAATGACGGAAATCGTCACCAAGGGTATCGTGGACATTATCGGTGCAGCACGTCCTTCAATTGCCGATCCATTCCTGCCGAAGAAAATCGAAGAAGGTCGTTACGACGATGTGCGTGTGTGTATCGGTTGTAATGTCTGTATTTCGCGTTGGGAAATCGGTGGCCCTCCAATGATTTGTACGCAAAATGCGACAGCCGGTGAAGAGTATCGTCGCGGCTGGCATCCTGAGAAATTTGCCAAAGCAGGTTCAGAAGACTCGGTGCTGGTGGTGGGTGCAGGTCCTTCTGGTTCAGAAGCGGCGCGTGTATTGATGGAACGTGGTTACACCGTTCACTTATACGATAAAGCTGAAAAAGTAGGTGGTCATCTAAACCAGGTTGTCACACTGCCTGGACTAGGGGAGTGGGGATATCACCGCGATTATCGTGAAACTCAGCTCGATAAGTTGGTTAAGAAAAACAAACACAATGTGATTGCGCTGGGTCAGAAACCACTGACCGCTGATGATGTATTGGAATACGGTGCAGATAAAGTGGTTATCGCCACTGGTTCACATTGGAATAGTGATGGTAATAACTGTCTGACACATGCACCAATTCCAGGTGCGGATGCGTCTCAACCAGAACAACTGACACCAGAACAAGTGTTATCGGGTGAGAAGAAAATTGGCAAACGCGTGGTTATTTTGAATGCAGACAGCTATTTCATGGCACCAAGTCTGGCTGAAAAATTAGCTACTGAAGGCCATGAAGTAACGGTTGTATCAGGTGTTCATTTGGGTAATTACATGCACTTTACTCTGGAATATCCAAACATGATGCGTCGTCTACATGAGCTGGGTATTGAAGAAATTGGTGATCACTTCTGCACACGTATCGAGAAGAATCGCCTGGAAATCTATAACCTGTGGGGTGATGGCTCTAAACGTAGCTATCGTGGTCCTGGTGTTTTCCCACGTGAAGAAAACAAGACTCACCGTTGGTTGGAATTTGATTCTTTAGTGCTGGTGACAGGTCGTTCTTCTGACAATGCCTTGTACAAAGAACTCAAAGAGCGTCAAGCAGAATGGGATGAAAACGGCATCAAAGGTATTTACCTGATTGGTGATGCTGAAGCGCCTCGTCTGATTGCTGATGCGACATTTACTGGCCAGCGTATCGCAAGGGAAATCGAGGAAGATAACCCTCAATATCCATTGCCGTACAAACGCGAAACGATTTCTTGGGGAACACCACATATGCCAGGTGGTAACCACGAGATCGAATACAAGATCTAGACCGGAAAAGGAGTGTGCTGTCGCTAACGGCAGCACGCTTTTCCAACCTCAGCAATCACTTATTCCTATTCCAAAAAAGCTTGCAGGTGTGTCATGAACGAAGCACAAGAGATTACTCGGATTTTATTTCAAGGTTTTCAGACCTCATCCATTTACCTTTTTTATGCGTTTGGTTATTCCGCTATCGCCGTCTTTATTTATGGTTGTTACGTTCAGGTAAGAAAATACCGTCGTGGTCAACCTGATGCGGCTTGGGGCGAATTTCTTGCACGATTTGGTGACATGGTCAAAACCATGCTGACACACCGCACGATTAAACGCCGTGACAGGGCGGCAGGCAAAGCCCATGCCGGTATATTTTTTGGATTTGTTTTGCTGTTTTTAGGAACAGCGACCATCACACTTGAATACGATATTTTAGAGCCATTATTTGGCTTTAAATTCTGGTATGGCGACTTTTACCTCTGGTTCTCACTGGTACTCGACATTGCCGGAACAGCCGTTATCGCAGGCGTTTTATACATGATGTATCGCCGAAAATGGCTGAAATTACCTAAACTAGATTACAAACGTCCCGATCGTGAACCGACCGATCCTGACTACGACCGCAGTGCTTATCGTCGTGAAGACTGGGCATTTTTATGGGGCTTTATCATCATTTTGATTACGGGGTTTTTGCTTGAAGCCTCACGTCTGATTTGGTTGATGAATGATGCCACTGTATGGGATTACCGCTGGTGGTCTCCAGTGGGTGCACTGATTGCTAATGCCTTACATGCTCTTGGCATGGGGCCGGAAGCGGCAGGGCATTTCCGTACCGGACTCTGGTGGTTCCATGGCTTTATAGCTTTAACCTTTGTTGCTTTGATTCCTTTTACCAAAGTGAAACATATCTTTACGGCATCGGCGTCGTTAATGTTTCGCGACCCTATGGCCGGTCGTCGTTTACCGATGGTGCCCGAAGATCAGGAAGAGATTGGGGTTAAAACCATTACCGATCTGACTTGGAAAAACTTACTGAATCTGGATGCCTGTACCAAATGTGGCCGCTGCCATGAAGCCTGTCCGGCTAATGCAGTGGGTGCACCATTATCACCACGTGATGTGATTCTGTCATTGCGTGAGTTTGCCAATAATACCTTACAGAAAAAAGAGTTACCGGACGAAGCCGAGCTGGATGTACATGGTAAAGATATCGGTCAGGTGTTTATGGAAACGCTGTGGTCATGTCGTACCTGTCTGGCCTGTGTGGAAATCTGTCCGGTAGCGGTTGAGCATGTGCCGATTATTGTGCAGATGCGTCGTAAGTTAGTGGATGAAGGCAATATGGAGCCGATTCTGCAAAAAACGCTGCAATCCGTGCATAAAAACGGTAACTCGATGGGCGAGTCTAAACGTAAACGGGCGAAGTGGACTAAAGATTTACCTTTCACCATCAAAGATGCCCGTAAAGAACCAGTGGATGTGATGTGGTTTGTCGGCGATTACGCGTCTTTTGACCCACGCAATCAGGTGGTGACCAAATCGTTTGCAAAACTGATGCGTCAGGCTGGTGTTGATTTTGGTTTGTTATACGAAGCCGAAATGAATGCCGGTAATGATATTCGTCGCGTCGGTGAAGAAGGGCTATATGAATTCCTGGCCACCTCGAATATCAGCACATTAGAAAAGTGTGATTTCCAATCCATTGTCACCACCGATCCACATTCATTTAACACCATCCGTAATGAATACCCGGACTTTGGTGGCGAGTTTGAAATTAACCACTACACCACGGTGATTAAACAGCTGTTAGAACAAGGAAAATTGAAGCTGAAAAAACAGCTAGATCTGATGGTCACTTTCCATGATCCATGCCATTTAGGCCGTTACAACAAAGGCTATGATGCGCCTCGTGACATTATCAAAATGCTCGGTTGTGACCTGGTGGAAATGGCACGTAATCGTGATAACTCGTTCTGCTGTGGTGCCGGTGGTGGACGTATCTGGATTCCTGATCCTGTTGGCATCCAAAAACCCTCTGAAAACCGAATTCATGAAGCCGGTGAAATTGAGGATCTGGACGTATTTATCGTTTCGTGTCCGAAAGATCTCACCATGTTTGAAGACGCACGTAAAACCGCCGGTTATGAAGGCAAGTTTGAAGTGAAAGAGCTGATTGAGCTTATCACTGAGTGCGTGGAATTTGACGATGATTCTGTTGATGAAGATGCAGACGCAGCTTAATGATTCGATGCCGGGCTCTGCGGCTGAGTTAATCTCAGTCGCGCTCGACAGCGGCGATATTTATAGCGCTGCAGCAGTGTATGGCCTGGCCGATATTGATGATAAAAAATCACTGGCAAAGCTCCTGACAGCAAAGCGTCGTGATGTACTTAAACTGGCACGTTGGGAACACACGCCTACTGAAGTGCTGGCCTTATTTGCTGATGTAGAGGATGAGGCCGTTCGCTTACGTATTGATAAAAACCCGGCAACACAGACTCAGACGCTAAGCAATTTATACCGTGATGAAGCAGATATCAGTTTTATCACCCTGATTGCTAAGCATGCCAATACCAGTGCCGAGGTGTTGTGGCAGATTTTGCATAGCAGCACGGCGACAGATTTAGTGCGTGCGGTAGTGAAAAATCCCAATACTGACGCCGAGACCTTAGCGCTGGTCGCTGAGAAATTTGCCGATCAATTTGATGCTGAACTTGCCAGCCATCCAGCAACATCCGCTGATTTATTAATGCGTTTATACGCACGTGGTAATGAGTTTGTTCAGGCTGCTGTGGTGGCTCATAAAGCATGTCCGGACACACTTTTTACACTTGCCGCGAAACAGGAAAGCAGTCTGATCCTGCGTCATTTAGCGACAAATCCACATATTGATAAACGACTGACCTCACGTTTGGCATTGGATAAGGGTTATTCAGTCAGGCGAGCGGCGGCAAGTCATAAAAATCTGCCCGCTTGGGTACTGGAACAGCTGGTTAGAGATGATTCCGAATATGTCAGGCGTGTGGTAGCGGCAAGAGAAGACCTGACGGCTGAGATGATGAATTGTCTGATAGCCGATACGGACCATTGGGTCAGACAATGGGTGGCTCTTAATCCAAAACTCAGTGACTCACAGCTGTACAGCTTGTCACAAGATGAGCACAAAGAGGTTCGTCGCGCTGTGGCCAGAAACCCAAAAACCAATTCGGCTCTGCTCAGACAACTCGCTAACGATGAACAAGTGTGGGTACGTGCTGCGGTAGCAAATCAGCCCAATACGCCGGCCAGCACCTTGATCATCCTTGCCGATATGGACGATATCGACGTGCTTGGTGGTGTCGCCTCCAACCCAAAAACACCGCAGAAAGTGCTACAGCGATTGAGCTATTCAATCAGTGCTGATGTCAGGCGGGCGGTCATTCTCAACAAAATGGCGATTCGTCAGACCTTATTGCCTCTGCTGGATGACCCGTATTACCTGAATCGCATGATGCTTATCCAAAGCAGAGCACTTAGTGCTGATGACAAATGGACCTTATATGACGATCCGGATCCGGCGGTTCGGTTCAGCCTTTTTACCTGGTTTTCCAGGCAATACCAGCAGTAACTCACTGCAAATAAAGCTGATGTAGACAGCAAAGTTAGGAGAAATAGCATGAAAATTTTAGTTGCAGTCAAAGAAGTCGCCTCACTTGACGATGACTTTGAAATTCGTGACGACCAATTGGACGTCGATGAGGACTTTCTGCTTTATGACCTGAATGAATGGGACGATTATTCCCTGGAAGAGGCCATGAACATTAAAGAAGCCGCGGATTCAGACGTGGAAGTGGTAGTTGTGTCTGTTGGGCCCGATCGGGTTGAGGAAAGTTTGCGTAAATGCCTGGCTAAAGGTGCAGACCGGGCAATTCGTGTGTGGTCGGATGAGATGGAAGGATCCGACTCGATTACCGTGGGCCGCATTCTGGCCGCGGTCGCTGAACAAGAAAAACCGGACATGATTTTTGCCGGTGTGCAGTCGTCTGATGATGCAAATGGCTCGACCGGTATTTCTTTATCGTCTTATCTGAATTGGCCTCATGCCGCCGTGGTAGCAGGTCTGGACTATACGCCAGGCAGCAATAAAGCTGTCGCCACCCGCGAACTTGAAGGGGGAATGGCACAGGATGTGGAAATAAGTTGCCCTGCGGTTTTAACCATTCAACTCGGTATTAATACACCGCGTTATGCCTCTTTACGCGGTATCAAACAAGCCGCTGCTAAACCTATCGAAGAAATCAGCCTGAGTGATTTTGGATTAAGTGCCGAGGATGTGGGCGCCGATGCGAGTTTTGCACGAGTACGTCGTATGTACATTCCAGAAAAAGGTATGGCGACCATGATTGAGGGTACACCCGCAGAACAGGCCGCAAAACTGGCTGAGATAATTAAAGAATACAGAGGAGAACTCTAATGAAAACGATTTTGGTGATGGCGGAAACACGTCAGAATGAATTACGCCCGAATTCTCTGGAAGTGATCTCCGCTGCGCAGGAGTTGCGACATGCAGATGATAAGGTCATCGTTGCAGTGGCGGGGATGAATGCGGATAACTACACCAGTGCTTTATCGCTCGCAGGTGTTGATGAAGTGGTGGCGGTGAAAACGGCAACAGAAGATTTTGATGCCGATATTCAGGAAGCAGCCGTGTCAGAGCTGATGGAAAAATACACACCATCTGTGGTATTGATGCCGCATTCTGTTGATAGTCTGGGTTATGCGCCAACGCTGGCTCGTAAAGGCAATTATGGTTTTGCCAGTGATGTATTTGGGCTCGCTTATGATGGTGACGATCTAGTTGCAACCCGTGCCGCCTATAACCAAAAGGTGAATGTGGAAGTGGACTTCCCAGGTAAAGACTGTGTATTACTGACTATCCGCCCAAGCGTATTTAAGCAGGCTGAAGATGCTGGTTCGCCAACGATTTCATCATTGGATATGACATCGCTGACCAGCCGCAGTCAGAATCTGCGTTATGTTGAACCGGAAGGCGCAGATGATATTGATATTACGGGTGTGGACTTTATTATGTCTATCGGCCGCGGT
>NZ_DIAC01000103.1:6473-9201 GCF_002414625.1 Methylophaga sp. UBA5088
CCGGCCGCGGTATCGCAGAAGAAAATAATGTGGATACCTTCCGTGAATTATCTGAGCTGGCGGGAGCAACATTATGCTGTTCGCGTCCGATTGCTGACTCAGGCTGGTTGCCAAAATCACGTCAGGTAGGGCAATCTGGCAAGGTAGTCGGTGCTTGTAAGCTGTATGTGGCGATGGGCATATCCGGCTCAATTCAACATATGGCAGGGATGAAACATGTGCCGAGCATTGTGGCGGTGAACACCGATCCGGGCGCATCGATATTTAATATTGCCAAGTACGGCATCGTGGCGGATATCTTCGATATTGAAGAAGAATTGCGCACACACTTTGAATAACGTTATTTTATCCGGCATCGGGTAAGTGTTTTATTTACCCGGTGCCATTTATTTATATGAGGAAACAGATTTGGCAGATATACATGGGGCAGGTGTTCGCGACGATATTGACGGCAATGGCTTTCGAGTAGGTATCGTTGTCTCGCGGTTTAACTCTGATATTTGCACGGCACTGCTAAATGCCTGTGTTGATCAGTTAAAAGCCAGCAACGTTCAGGAACAGGACATTCAGGTGTTGTCTGTGCCGGGGGCATTGGAAATACCGATGGTCATGCATGAGCTGGCATTAAAAGGTAATTGTGATGGTCTGGTCGCATTAGGCTGCATCATTCGTGGGGAAACCTATCATTTTGAGATTGTGGCCAATGAGTCTGCTCGTGCTTGTACGGATATCCAGATTGGTACAGGTATTCCGCTGGCGAATGCGATTCTGACCACAGAAAACGAAGAACAAGCTAAAGATCGGATGATCATTAAAGGTCGTGAAGCGGCTTTGGTGATTATTGAGATGATTCAGACATTAAAGTCTTTGCACGCAGAGTAATTTTTCTTAATTATTTTCTTTATTATCAATGGATTATAAAAGGTAGAGCATAAAAAATCAGATGGTTTTTACCCATTAAGGAGTACTCCATCATGAGAATTTTTATATGCGGCTGATTTCGGTAAGTTTTTTACATTGAATTCGTACTATGTAACCGGAGTTAGACCATGAATAATCCACTGCCTAAAGACACTATTACCCGTAACTCAGTTCTCAATGTTCGTCATAAAGAACTTGGGTCAACACTGGATGGCGAAACATGGAATGGTATGCCCATTCCATGGAGCTACCATACTGATGTTAACGATGAGGTAGTTGCTGTCCGTACCCGGGCAGGTTTATATGACGTATCTGGCCTCAACATTGTTAATGTTTCTGGGCCTGCGGCATTAAAAATTCTCGACAGGTTAGTGACAATTGATGTGACTAAACTCGAGCCAGGCACTTCCCGACTCGCCGGTGAAGTGAATGAAGAAGGGGCGCTGGTCGATGACATCATGGTTATCTGTGATGACAAAGAACATTACCGTTTATCTCATGGCAGTGGCGCTACACAACAAACCTTAGCCGAACTTGCCAAGGGTGAGGATGTCACGGTTGAGCAGGATTATGATGTGCATATCCTGTCACTCCAAGGTCCACGCTCAATCGACATTCTGGACCCTGAGCTAGATTTCAATCTGGCTGAATTACCTTATTTCAAACATATCAAGACGACCTTATTTGGTCGTGAAGTGATCCTCGCTCGCGGTGGTTATTCAGGTGAGCGCGGTTATGAAGTCTATTGTGCAGCGGCTGATGCTGTGTACCTGTGGGACATGATTCTGGAAAAAGGTCAGCCGTATGGCTGCATCCCGGCATCATGGGACTCACTCGACCTGACCCGCGTTGAAGCGGCCTTACTGTTCTTCCCGTTTGATATGCCTGAAGGTGATACCACTCCTTGGGAAGTCAATATGGACTGGTGTGTTGATCTGGATAAACCTGGTGATTACATCGGTAAAGATGCTGTACTGAAACTTAAAGGCAGAGAGCGCTTTAAACAAATAGGTCTGGAATGCATGACAAATCAGGCTGTTGAGATAGGTGCGAAATTACTTATTGATGGCAAGCAAGTCGGTGTCATCACCAGTGCCAGCTACAGTCAATATCTGATGAAGTCCATTGCTATGGCCCACATCAAACCTCAATATTCACAACTGGGAACGGCTGTGACGATTGATTCTGACAAGCCTTTCAAAGCCACCATTGTCAAAATGCCTTTTTACGATCCAATGCGTATGCGTACCCATCCTAAATAAGCCGTTCATATATAAACAGGCTATACCGTTATTCAGATTTAAGAAGAGGAAATGACAATGGAAAGAGGTTACAGAATTAGAAGTAAGCCTTTGTACGATCCGTTGATTTGGAAAGAGCATGCTACTGATCATGTCGTGATTGCTCATGCTGAAGGTGGTGTTGGTGTATTGAAGTTATTTCAGATGATGACGCCAAAACAACCAATCAAAGTATTGTTTGCCGATGATGCGCGTGCACAGCGTTCTTATCGTGACATTATCAGTAAGCTGGTGGATGAAGGTCTACAGATTCTTGATGATAAAGAAGGCGTATTGTCAGCCGTATCGGCCACGCTTGATGACTGTGTCATGGGCACACAGTTTTATATTGCGGGTAATGAGGATTTCATCTGGGCAGCATCTCAGATACTGAAATCAGCAGGTGTGGATGACAAAAATGTCATGAAAGAGCAGTGTGGCAGCCTGGCTCGTCCTGTCTATTGCGTGCATTGCAAAACAATCGATCCTGAAGTGCATCACAATGTTTATACCTGTCCTGGCTGTGG
>NZ_DIAC01000103.1:9293-14438 GCF_002414625.1 Methylophaga sp. UBA5088
CCTGTCCTGGCTGTGGACGTCACCTGTTTGTCAGAGATCATTTTTCTCGGCGTTTGGGCGCCTATATGGGGCTAATGGTAGATGCAGAAGAACCCGGCAATATTCCTGAAGTTGAGGAGATGTACCCATGAGTGTTTTAAATGTGACCGTGGAGAAAGTGGAGCAAATCACTGATGTGGTAAAGCAGTTTACCTTTGTACAGGATAACGGTGAAGCTTTACCGAAATTCTCAGGTGGTAGCCACGTTGTTGTATCAATGGATATTAACGGACGCACGCATCGTAATCCTTATTCGCTCATGAGTTCGCCTGCCAATACCGACAGTTATCAAATTGCTGTTCGTCGTCAGGATAAATCTCGTGGTGGTTCCGTGTTTATGCATGACCAGGTTAAACCTGGAACGAAATTAACCATTACATATCCAGTGAATTTGTTTGCCATCAACCGTCTTGGCAAAAAACATATTTTAGTCGCTGGTGGTATTGGTATTACTCCCTTTATGTCCCAAATCGCTGACTTGAATCGTTTAGGCGCGGACTACGAGCTGCATTATGCCTATCGTTCATCTGAGCATGCGGCTTTTCGTGAACAACTGGAAGAATTATGTGGTGATCGCGTGCATTTTTATGTGGAAGGTGATGGCACTCGCATTGATTTTGGGGACTTACTCGGACAGCAACCATTAGGTACGCATGCTTATGTTTGTGGTCCTGAACCAATGGTGAAAATGATGCTACTGACAGCAAAATATTTAGGCTGGCCCAGCAATCATGTTCATAGTGAGCAGTTTTTAGCTCCACCGGTTGGTGATGAATTCACTGTTGTTCTGAATCAGTCAGCGAAAGAGATCGTTGTCCCGGGTGATATGAGCATGCTGGAAGCGATGGAAGAAGCCGGAGTGGATGCGCCTTTCCTATGTCGTGGCGGTGCTTGCGGTCGTTGTGAGTTAGATGTGCTTGAAACTGATGGTGCTTTGTTACATCACGACCATTATCTCAGTGATGCTGAAAAAGCCGCTGGTAATAAGATTATGCCTTGTGTGTCCCGTGCGAAATGTACCCGACTTGTAGTGAATTTGTGAGGATATGAATTATGAATATGGCATTTAAAAATGAAACATTTCGGGATGACTATACGTTTACCAACTCACCCGAAGCGATTCGTCGTTTTCCTTTTCCGTTTGATAAAGACGAATATATGTATAGCGTCAATATCGAACAACATACCAAAGGGGCTCCAGGCTCAGTATTTGAAAATGTAATCGATCTCGACGAGCATTATCTGGCCGAGTGTGAAGACCGCCGTATTACTCTGGCTGACGACCCTGACAGATGTATTGCTTTGCCACACATGATGGATGCACAGTGGGATATGTTGGAGTTAGGCATGGAGTCTTTAGCGAAAGACTTCCCAGAGCATTTCCAACTCAGCAGAGATGGCGATAACTGGCATTGGGTGAATAAGCCCTTAGACATTGAGCAAAAATTTGTGTTTGGTGATCTCTCTACCTTACCTATGGAGCCGTTCGAATTTATTAGTCGTCAACTTCAAGGCGACTGGGTCGTGATGGATCAGCGTGATGAGGATTTATTTGCTGATATGGGAATGGTCACCAGTCAGGCGGATTGGTCACTGGCATTTGACGCTGGGATGTCGTTTAAAGAATGGCATGGTCCTGTCCCACAGGCTAATGAAATGGGCATTTTTGAACGGGCATTAAAATATTTATTACATTTGCAATATGGTAGCCCGGTTCGTCGTTTGAACTGGACGATGACAGTCAATCCACGCTTAGATACCTCACCAGAGAATTATCCTATATGGGGACCAGACAACGTTTCTGTCACGGCGAATAATGTGGCAGATAAAGTGTTTCTGCGTGTTGAATTACAGACTTTATTCCGCTTACCAAGAAGCAATGCCATTACCTTTGGTATTCGCGGCTATCTTATCAGTGTGCGTGATATTGCTACTTATCCACGCTGGGCTAAACGTTTACATCGTGTGCTGACAAATCTGCATCCTGATTTGGCTGAATATAAAGGTTTAACCAATTATCGCCAGCTAGTTATTGATTGGTTGGCGCCGATGGATGATGGGGCAGATATCGGAGAAGGTACACATCCAGAATAAGGGATTAAGTTTAGGGGTAATCACTTAGGTTTAAAGGAAAGCAAGATGAAAAAAATAGTTTTGATGGTGGCAACGGCGGCAGCATCAACATTCTCAGTAACCAACGCCCTGGCAGAGGAAGCATCACCACATAGTTTTAGTTCCAACGTTGGAATTTTCAGCCAATATGTATTTCGTGGCATTACATACAGTGATGAAAGACCTGCGTTACAAGGTGGCTTCGACTATGCTCATGATAATGGGCTCTATGCGGGAATATGGGGCTCAACATTAGAAGAAGATGACAATGCGGGTAACAGTCTGGAAGTCGATTTTTATGGTGGTTATTACCATCAATTGACAGACGATATTGGGATTGATGTTGGGTTGCTGCAGTTTTATTACCCTGATCACAAAAAGTATAACGGTGAAAATATTGATACCACCGAAGCCTACCTTGCAGCGACCTGGAAATGGTTTACTGCAAAATACAGCCGGACATTAAGCGACTGGGGTGGTGTGAATAACAAATCAGCCGGTATTGATGGTTATGCCAATGGTGATACCAAAGGCACTGAATATATCGAGTTGAACTTCGCCTACCAATTACCGTGGGAAGTGAATCTGAACTTACATGTAGGTCATCTAGATGTGAAAAACTACAGTGATTTCAATTACACGGACTATATGATTGGTTTAAGTAAAGACCTGACCATTGCTCAGTCTGAAGGCTGGACGGTGGGGATTAACTACACCGATACCGATGCCGATAAAGACTGGTGGACAGGTGTGGATGGTGATAACCGTGGCGATAATCAGTTTATCGGCTATATATCACGATCGTTTTAAGCGTTTCATAAGCGGCAGCAGAGGGTCAAGGATGACTCTCTGTTATTGCTCTGAAGTCATCTGTTCCAGTCCATCCATCATTGCTTGATAATTCTCACTACTGATATCAATGATGATGCCTTCCAGAGTTAATAACTCGTCTGTTCCTGAAAAGATGCCTTTACCGCGCTCCATCACCCATTTGGTTTTATTGCTACGGGTCTGGATACGGTAAATGATTTGAAAACTGCGTTGTTGATTAATCTGTTGCTGGATATATTCCCAAACACGTTGCTGATCCTCAGGATAAATCAGCTGCATATAGTTGAAATGGAGGGAGTTAGTAATTTCATAAGGCTGGTATTCCGTCACTTCCAGGCAGCCTTCACTGACATAATCAAATGTCCAGTTACGATCATTTTTACAACGATAAAGCATGCAAGGCACATTTGGCATGATCATATCGTTGGCTAATCTGGCACTGGCTTTGAGATCGGCAGAAGTTTGTTTGATACGACTGATATCGGTCAGTGTGCCCATGACACTGCTGCGTTCACTGTTGAGGCGAGACGTAGTGGAAGCACGCATTTCAAACCATTGTGAGCGACCATTTTTTGCAATGAGTCGTAATTCAAACTGACTGTGATGGCGTTTGCCTTCAGTCAGTGCATTTATTCGGGCTTCTGCCAGTGGTAGATCTTCCGGGTGAATAAATTGAAATAAGGTTTTTTGCATGCATTCTTGAAGCGTGAAGTCGAGCATGCGTTCCCAGGCGGGATTAAGAAAAATAATTTTTTGATCAACGTTCATTTGAAACACGATTTGATCAAGGCGATCGATAAGATAACCGTAGGTATGATCGATATCCAGTTTGGTTGAAGTCGGTTCAGATGCGGTTGTGGTAGTGAACTGCAACAAGAATTGACCGTGTTGTTGTAATGAGTTTAGAGGAGACAGTGATATTTGAGCCGGGATGGTCGTGCCATCCACATACAGCATTCGTAACATCATAGTTTCGTTCGAACGATGATTATGCTGACGGCTGATAAAGTCTGTCATTTGTTGGTGTGAACTGGGGTGGATCAGATTGGTAAGTGGCAAGTCGGTAATCATGTCACGCATACCATTCATACCTAGTTCTTTTAGAAAGGCATTGTTGGCGAATTTAATGTTATAACCATCTATCACAGCAGCAGGCGTAGATAGTTTGCTGGAGAGGTCCTGGCCCCATATAACATCATCAAAGGCGATGGGGGGGGGCTGGGATTGAGGACGACGTTTTAACCGAGGGTAGAGCGTCATGGCTAATATGGCGGATAAAAACATGGCAAGCACAGCAGCGAGCGTAGATATGTGTACTTTAAATGGGGCGGTGCTATCCCACCAGAAACCCAGTACCAGTACAAAAATGCTGCTTAACATGACCAGACTGAACAAGATGATATTCATGTTTATATCCTTATTTTATTGCCCAGCTTTTGATGAAAAGTTTGCAGCATGATGAAATTAAAACAGCGTCTTAGCGAAATTTTCTGCATTTTTTCCCGACGCACACTCTATACAAAGTGGGTGGTTTTGCTGATATGTATTGCTGCGACTATTTCATTGATGCAGGCTGGGATTTTCTTCCTTTTGGATTATATGCCTTCTGTGCAAATTGCTCTAGCCAAGGTTAACGAGCAGAAATATTATTGGGAAAATCAATTAGTTCATATTGATTTGAAAGATAGTCAGCAGTCACAAAGATTGTTCCACAATATGCAGTCGCATTTTCTCGATACACAAGATCCTGCTGTGCTGTGGATGTTACGTCAAAAGAATGATGACATCGCTGAAGCGGTCAGGCTCATAGAGTCAGAACAAGCCAACTTTTCTCAATTAGCCACACTGAACCTTCGTGCTGCGGTGCAGTTACGCGGAGCAGACCGTTTAGCCTCGGCCTATAAAAACCTTGAACAAGCCCTGCATAAAGATATCGAAATTAAACGAGCCGTATTAATGCTGCTGGAATCGGTCAGTCTGGTGTTTGTACTGAGCTGCATTCTGCTGTTAGTGCTGAGTACCAGAAAGATCTTAGTTGAACGGCTGGATAGACTTTTGGCCTTTATCTACGCCAAAAATAGTGAAAAAAGTGAACTGGATGTGGATGATGAGTTTGCTTTGCTGGAGCATCGGGTTTCAGAGTTATCCGCCAAAATGGAGAGC
>NZ_DIAC01000103.1:14574-20146 GCF_002414625.1 Methylophaga sp. UBA5088
AAATGGAGAGCTATGAGACAGAAGTCGCCTGGGCACACCGAACTAGTGAGCACATTCGTGTATTAACCCGTGCCCAAAGTTTTTTATTACGCTTTATTGAAACCGTATCTGAAGATGTGTTGAGTGAAAAAACGCTGCTGAAGATGCTGTATTCACTGGAGCGAACCATGGGCTTTACCAACACCGCCCTGATTTATACCGACGATGCGGCAGTTATTTCTACTGAACAAGTGATTTACTCACATCACGAGCCAAACCCGATATCAGACAAAATATTTGATGAACTGATAATGTCCGGCACGGCCTCATTTCTAGCGCTGAATGCCGAATCAGAAGAAGTGGAGTGTTTAGGACTCAGTTTTACGGGGAGTCGCAACGAGGTCGGTGTGCTGGTGGTAGAAATGCAAAAAGGCCGTTTCCTGGAAGATTCTGAAATTAAAGTGTTGGAAATTACCGCCAAACTACTCAGCATGGTGACCAAGTTTCAGAGCCATGACGAAGAAGGACGTCGTCTGGCGATTTTGGAGGAGCGTGCGGCTATTGCTCGAGAATTGCATGACTCGCTGGCCCAATCATTGTCATTTATGAAAATACAGATGGCCAGACTGCAATCTAATGTGGTTGATGATAAACAACGTGAGGTCACCACAGAGCTCAGAGAAGGACTCGATAACGCCTATCGTGAACTAAGAGAGTTATTGACTACGTTCAGGGTGCACATGGATTTGCGAGGCCTGGGTTATGCCATTCAGGCCACCATCGATGAGTTCTCACAACGATCCAGTCTAGCGATTACTTTAGACAACCGATTAGTGAACTGTCGACTGACAGTAAATGAAGAGTTTCATATCTTGCATGTGGTACGTGAAGCATTATCGAATATCGTACGGCACTCGGGTGCCAAGCATGTTTCAATTTTAATGTTAGTGAATAAAAAGGGGGAATTAGAGTTAACGATTGATGATGATGGGGTGGGCATGACGAAAGTATCGTCGACCTATGATCATCATGGACAGGCAATAATGAAAGAACGAGCCAAGACTTTAGGTGGCGACATTGATGTCATGGCCAGACGTTACGGAGGAACACGGGTGCGGCTGAAATTTGTACCCAAACTCGTAGAGTAACTCGTCATAAAAAATAAGAGAGAGAAATGGAAAATAATATAAGAATATTAATCATCGATGACCATCCTTTATTCAGAAAAGGAGTGAGTCAGATTATCTCTGATGAACCTAACTTTGAAGTAGTCGGAGAGGCCGCATCAGGCCTGGATGGTATTGATCTCGCACAGCAGTTGATCCCTGATTTAGTACTACTGGACTTGAATATGAAAGGTATTGATGGTCTGGAAACCTTAAGAAGACTCAAACAAACGGAGCTAAAATCACGTTATGTTGTACTTACCGTCTCTGATGCAGAAGAAGATTTGTTGGAAGCGTTGAAGTCTGGTGCTGATGGTTACCTGTTAAAGGATATGGAGCCGGAAGATTTACGCTCCAATCTGGTAAAAGCAGCTCTCGGAGTTACTGTATTACAGGATAGCCTGACTGAAGTACTTAAAAAGGCTTTGATTGAGCCGGATACAAAAACGACAGCAGCGGATGTAAATCTGACTGATAGAGAAACGGAGATTCTCGACTGTCTGGCTGAGGGGATGAACAATAAAAATATTGCCAGAAAACTCGGTATTAGTGATACTACCGTGAAAGTGCATATTAAAAATATTCTTCGCAAACTCAATTTAACTAGTCGGCTTGAGGCAGCTGTGTGGCGTCATCAGAATCGATAAAAAAAAGTCGGTAGGAATTTGCCTACCGACTTTCCAGACTTTTAACGCATTATTTAGATTGGATTGCGTTGACCTACGAAGAAACCAACGCCTCTACTTGGTGTGGTAAAGGTAATAGTTTCACCATTGGCAAAGTAGAGCACATCACCCACTTTGGCGTGGACTTGTTTACCTGACTCGTCGCTAATAATAAATTCACCTTCAGCGATATACTTCATTTCTTCATAATCGTAGGTATAAACCAGCGGTTCATCACTTTTATTTAAATGAAAGAAACCAGCACAAATGGTTTTATCTTTATCGCCTGAAATCACTGTATCACCTAGTGTTGCGTTGACACCATCAACACCCATAGATGGTTGCGCGTCTTTTACAGCTTGTTGAATATATTTCATATCTTGTCTCCTAATAGTTTTTGTGTAAAAACACACAAGCTATTAAATCGACATGCCGCTAAGGCAACAATTATTAAGAAGTCTTAATCAAAAAGAAGTACATGGTCTGACATCCACTTTATATAAAATGATTTAAGCGGATAGTTAGCTCTTACTGCATAACAGCTGGCGGTTTTTTTGACTGATTAACCCGTATCAACCAGATTCACTCAGTGATTATTTGTAAGTAGTTATCTTAGAAATTAACAGGCATATAGAGTGCGTCTTCTGTATGTTGAAATCGTAAAAGGGACTAAAAAAACATCAGTTTAAGTGGTATGTACCACTTAAGTGTTAATGTCTAGGAAGAATAGACGGATAAAAAGGCAGGGAATAGATTCCTCTGTATGTGACTGAATTAACAGGCACATTTACATGAGGACTGAAAAAATGTCGTTTGATATAACCACACAGTTTGCAGAGCAGGTGTCGCTGGCATCTCTTGTGCAAAACCTTGTTTATGCCTCTGGCACCGTTGGTGCGATTTTTGTCGTAATAGGACTGCTCTTAATAGATGCAGGCGGTGTTAGGAGGCGTAACGCATTTAATGCAACTATAGAAAAATTAGTAGGTTTTTTTATCGGGTTTACCACCTATTTTGTTATCGGCTTTGCATTCTGGGCTTCCCAGTATTACGTGATGGTCGATTACACATTAACCGATAGTATTAAGGATTGGTGGGCAGGTGGCATTTTAGCTAATGAACTTGCTCAAAATGTGGATCCGGCAGTTTTTCCGGGCCTGAATAACTTCCAGATCTTTATTTTCTTCTTGGCATGTTTTGCCGGGATTATCAATGTCTTATTACACTTTGCTGTGTCTGAAAGAATGAAATCTTCGGCGTACTACATTACATCTTGTGTAGCGACGTTGGTGTCTTCTGTCTTGAGCTGGTGGACATGGGGCTCGGTTGGTCCGTTAACCAACCTGGGTTTCCATGATTTCTTCGGTGTGGGCTTTGTCTATTTATTCCCTGCGGGTATGGCGATGGTATTCGTGAATAAGTTAGGCGCCAGACCGGGTATGTTCTCTGCTCATTCAAAAGTCGAAGAATATCGTGTTCCCAGTCTTGCCTTAGTGACCGTAGGTGTCTTTAGCGTGTTTGGCAGTTTGCCAATGGTGATTCTGTCATGCTTATTTTTCTTTGATCCGGGGGCGCATGCCGTTAGTGTCACCATGGCTGATACCAGTGTTGGTTTAGCGTTTAACAATTATGCAGCGGCCTGGGCTGGCGGTACTTTGATGGGCGCGATACTGGCTTATTCAAAACGTAAATACAGTTATTTGCTGCTAGGCCCATTCGCCGGTTATGTATCTGGTGCATCAGGTTTTGATGTGTATATTCCCTGGCAGATGTTCCTGGTGGCTTTGGGTTCACCGCTGGTGGCTTATGTTATCTACGAATTTCTGCAAAAACGGGAAATTGATGAGCATAAATTATTGCCATTATTTGCGGGTGTAGGCTCATACGGTTTGATTATGACTGGCTTGCTGCATATTGGTACACCACGTGGTGGTTATGTCGGTATCACTGAAGGTGCCTATGCTTTCCAGCACGGTGAAATTGGCGTGCTGATGCAAATTGTCGGGATTGTTGTGTGTCTGGGTACTGGTATCGTGACCGCATTTATCCTGTCATTTATTCTGGAAAGAACCATAGGTATGCGTATTACAGATGAAGAACAGGCGATTGGTTTGGATAAAGTCCATTGGGGCTTGGATTCAGATGTATCACCTCAGGTAGAAGCAAAATAGTTTATTTCTTTCCCTTAGCTCGTTAGAGCTTTTAGTGGCTTATTCTTCTGAGTAAGCCACTTTTTTATTTATTAATTGCCCTTTCGCCATAGATAAATACTAAATAGACGTTTCCACTCTTCAAAAGAATGTCTTGCTCTCTTTATGAAATATTTTATTACTTTAGGGGAATAAAATTGTTGGCTGCTCTGCATGCCATTGTTCGTATTTCACCATCACACTGGCAAAGAGATCACTGTGTAAGAATTCACTCAACCAGTCTCTGACCAGTGGGTAGGGTGATTGCTCGAACCAGTCCATATCAACAAAGGCGAACTGACGGATAAAGGGTAATAGTGCAATATCTGCCATCGTCCATTTTTCAGTAAGCAGGCAACCATTTTTTGCTAATAAGGATTCCAGTTTTTGTAAGGTTTTTTCACCTTGCTCACGGGAATACAGTTCTGGGTATTCTGGGTAACGATCGGCATATTTATAGCGATCGAGATGATACTTAAACTCACCATCATTATTGGCAATCAGCTCATCACAGTACTGTTTTTGTTGGTGAGTGAGCGTTTGATACCAATCTTCGGGATCTCGCTTTTCCAGTGCCCAACGCATAATGTCGATACTTTCGTCGATAACTTTTCCTGTTTCGGTCTGTAGAACGGGGACAGTCCCTTTTGGGGAAATAGCTAATAATTCTGCAGGTTTATCTTTTAATACCACTTCGCGAAGTTCGGTTTTAATACCGCTGGCGGCGAGAGCTAGCCGGGCTCGCATGGCATAGGGACAACGACGAAAGCTGTATAAAGTCGGGTACCGCATTGAGTAAGAATTCCGGTTTGAATAAAACGCCAGTATAGACAATCAAAGCAGATGACTGTAAATTAGCAAATGCTAATATAGTTATTGAGAACACCATGGAACAGTCTTTACGAAGATGGATCATATTTATCACACTGATGTTATCAGTCAGTTTGACTGTTAACGCGGAGCGGATGCCCCATACCGAAGCAGTCTACAAAAACTATGCTCGTCAGTGGGTTTACGACGGTCAAATTGAAGCGGTCAATCAGGCAACTGTCTCATCGCGTGTTTCTGCTCAGGTTGCGGAGATTTTTTATGACGTTAATGACCGGGTAGAAAAGGGCGCGCTGATTTTACGTTTTAACGACGAAGAAATAAAAACTCGACTATGGCAGGCAGAAGCTAATCTGCTTGCTGAACAAGCGCAGCTAAAAGAAGCACAAGCAAGATATAACGAAGCCGCTGCTGAAGCCAAACGGATTGGTGACTTGTATCAACGTAAGCAGGTGACACGCTCAGCGTTGGATAAAGCTGAAGCCGATAAAGCGGCAACATCGGCAAGGGTAAGCGGATTAAATGCCCAAATAAAAGCCCGCCAAGCTCAAGTAGAGCAAGCTAGAGTGGAGTTGTCCTATACCGAAGTACGAGCACCTTATGCTGGTGTGATGACCAAGCGCTGGATTGAAGTGGGCGAGATGGCATCACCCGGACAGGCATTGATGTCCGGTTTATCACTGGATGATTTACGTGTGGTGTTTACCGTGCCACAGAAACAATTAACTGAAGTGATGTCGGCCAA
>NZ_DIAC01000103.1:20225-20709 GCF_002414625.1 Methylophaga sp. UBA5088
GATGTCGGCCAAGCTAGATGTCCTTTTACCTACAGGCGAACACTTAACACTGCTTGATAAAACATTAATTCCAGCTGCAGATGCGCAGACTCACAGTTTTTCTATACGTTTGGATTTACCACAAAAACTCAATGGTATTTTCCCTGGCATGACGACAAAAGTTACCGCTTATGGTAATGAGCAGCCGGTACTGGTGATTCCTAAACAGGCCTTGGTAAAGCGGGCTGAAGTGGATGGGATTTATGTGCTCGCGGAGCAACGGGTTGTATTCCGACAAGTCAGATTGGGGACGGACTACGATGATGGCTGGGTTGAAGTCTTATCCGGCATCGATGCCGGAGAACAAGTGATTACTCAGCCAGATATGGCTTTATTGTATTTGCAGCAGCAACATGACTGAATCTAAGCCAACATTGGGGATGTCCGGTCGTATCGCCGCATTATTTCAGGACAATCCCCTGACGCCGTTGATGGCTTTGCTGGC
>NZ_DIAC01000103.1:20788-22483 GCF_002414625.1 Methylophaga sp. UBA5088
CCTTTGCTGGCTTTATTGCTGGGGATATTTGCGTTGATGGTGACGCCACGTGAAGAAGAGCCGCAGATTGATGTCACTATGGCAGATATTTTCATTGCTTACCCCGGTGCGTCAGCCAAGGAAGTAGAGAGTTTGATAGCGACACCAGCGGAGCAGGTGGTCAGTGAAATTGCTGGTCTGAAACACGTGTATTCAGTATCGAAGCCAGGGCTGGCTATCATCACTGCTCAGTTTGAAGTCGGTGAGAAACGTACCGATGCGATTGTACGTTTATACAATAAAATTTATTCCAATCTGGATTGGCTGCCTGAAAACTTGGGTGTGTCACAACCTATTATTAAACCCAAAGGCATTGATGATGTGCCGATTCTGACGCTGACTTTATGGCGTGAAGGGCAGCAGGACTCAAATCAGTTAAAACAGTTGGCGCAGTCTTTGGAAGTGGAACTGAAGCGGGTTGATGGAACACGGGATATTTATACTGTTGGCGGTGCTGATACCGTAGTGAATATCACCTTAGATCCAGAGTCACTGGCGGCCTATCACATGGATAGTCATAGCCTGAGTTTGGCTTTGGAAGCCGCAAACCAATCGGTCGAAGCCGGGACGACAGTACAAAATAATCAAATGACAAGTGTTCAGGCAGGTCAGTTTATCGTTTCAGCTGACACGCTGAAATCACTCATTGTCGGTGTCTTTAATGACCAAGCGGTGTATTTAACGGATGTGGCTGATATTTATCTTGGTCCAGAACAACCCCGTCAATATGTCTGGTTTGGTACGGGGCCAGCGGCAGCAGACAAACAGATAAAAGCTCAGGGTGAATATGATGCTGTCACCATTGCCATTGCCAAACAGCCAGGAACCAATGCCGCCGATATTGCCAATGCGGTACTGCAGCAGGTAACAGCATTAAAAGGCGTGATGATTGCGGATGAGGTGCAGGTGACCGTGACGCGTAATTATGGCGAAACGGCGGATCAAAAGGCTGATACGCTGATCCATAAACTAATTTTTGTCACGGTAGCTGTGGTTTTATTGGTGTTATTTGCACTCGGCTGGCGAGAGGCCATTATCGTTGGCGTAGCGGTGGTGATTACCTTATTACTGATGTTATTTGCTTCGTGGGCATGGGGTTTTACTTTAAATCGGGTGTCGTTGTTCGCCTTAATTTTTTCTATTGGCATTCTGGTAGATGATGCGATTGTGGTGGTGGAGAATATTCATCGTCATATTCAACAAGAAAAATTAAGCTTAAAACAAGCGATTCCAGTCGCTGTCGATGAGGTGGGGCAGCCAACAATATTGGCGACTTTAGCCGTGATCGCAGCCTTATTACCCATGGCCTTTGTCAGCGGTTTGATGGGCCCGTATATGAGCCCGATTCCGATTAATGCCAGCATGGGCATGCTGCTGTCATTAATGGTGGCCTATGTCGTGACACCATGGATGGTGTTGAAGATGCTTTCACATTCTCGTTCGGCCAAGCATGAGCAAGTTGCCGAGTCCCAATATGACGCGGTTTTTCAGCGTGTTTTGAGCCCCTTTCTATTACATGAACATGCTGCCCGCCGCCGAAAATTACTGTGGGGTGGACTTATTTTGCTGGTTATTGTGTCTGTTGGTCTGGCAGCAATGAAACTGGTCATTCTGAAAATGCTGCCGTTTGATAATAAGTCTGAAGTGCAGATTGTG
>NZ_DIAC01000103.1:22573-28789 GCF_002414625.1 Methylophaga sp. UBA5088
TAAGTCTGAAGTGCAGATTGTGATTGATATGCCTGAAGGCTCGCCATTAGAAAAAACAGCAGCAGTCACCCGTGCGTTGACAGATTATCTGTCGACCGTTGACGATGTGACTGATTATCAGGCCTATGTAGGCACAGCTTCGCCGATTAATTTTAATGGTCTGGTGCGTCAGTATTATTTACGTGAAGGCTGGCATCAGGCAGATATTCAAATCAACCTCAGAGATAAACATCAGCGTGATGAACATAGCCATTCTTTAGCACTGAAGCTAAGAGAACCACTAACAGTGATTGCTAGGAAATGGGACGCGCGTATCAAGGTCGTTGAAGTGCCGGCGGGGCCACCTGTGTTATCACCCATTGTGGCGGAGTTGTATGGCTTGAGTGAACAACAGCGACAAAATCAGGCATCACAACTTGTTAAGGTGTTTGAGCAAACTGATGGCATTGTCGATATTGATAGCAGCATTGAGGCGAAAGCCGACAGACAGATCATTAATGTAGATAGAAATAAAGCGAGCTTATTTGGCCTGAGTCAGCAACAGATTGTTGAAGCTATTCAGTTAGCGCTGACTGGCAAGGATGTAGGGTATCTACACGATGATAATGTGAAATATGCCATACCATTGCGGTTGCAATGGCCAATCAAGGATAAAGCGAACCTTGATGCTGTATTGAATATGAAGCTCATCAATCAACAAGGTGAGCTGATTCGTTTAGCTGATGTCGTCAATGTGGTGGAGGAGGAACATCAACAAACGCTTTATCATAAGGACTTACAAGCTGTGACTTACGTTACAGCGGATATGGCTGGCAAGGTCGATAGTCCCTTGTATGGCATGTTTTCGGTGTATCAGCAATTAGAGAATATACCGATTCAGCAATATTTGGTTTCAGTACCGAGTCTGGCCTTACAAGATTCATTGAAATGGGACGGGGAATGGCAAATTACCTATGAGACGTTTCGTGATATGGGATTAGCCTATGCCATAGGCATTATTCTGATTTATCTGCTGATTGTGGCGCAGTTTCGATCTTATTTATTGCCCTTGATTATTATGGTGCCGATTCCGCTGACCGTGATTGGTGTCATGCCCGGGCATGCTTTATTAGGCGCACCTTTTACAGCAACATCGATGATTGGCATGATTGCAATGGCAGGGATTATCGTGCGTAACTCTATTTTGTTAGTCGATTTTATCCGTCAGGCGATGGCTGAAGGCATCACGGCTGAGAAGGCAGTAATTGCCGCTGCTGCAACCCGTGCTAAGCCTATTATTCTGACTGCGCTGGCTGCGATGGTAGGGGCGGTATTTATTCTCGATGACCCTATATTTAATGGTTTGGCTATTGCCTTATTATTCGGAATTCTGGTGTCGACTTTATTAACCTTATTGGTCATTCCGTTGCTGTATTACAGCTATATCAAGACTCGATAAGGGTCATGGCGCCTGTGAGTTCACCTTCACGTAGACGTTCTGCCTGACGTTTTAATGTATGACGAATGAGCACATTACGATCCATTTCATCCATATGAGTGAAGGCCATACGCAATAAATAAGGTGTTTCAGCCGGTGCTTGTTCGATTTTGTCACAGCCAATCACCGTTGCCAGCGTGTGAATAGTGCTGGCTGAGGGTTTTAGCTGCATAAAGAGTTCAACATAATCTCTTGGCTTGATAGGGGTAGCGACCAATAAGGCAACACCACCCCCACTCAAGTTTACGTCTGTCAGCTTGTCAGGATTGATAGGATTATTGTGACGTTCAATACGTTGTGCAATCAGGTTGACCTTGTCATCTAATAAGCGCAGTGCACGTGCAATTTCACGATCATGCTGACTGATTTGGTCTAATAAGTGTGAAAACACGTTTTGCATCGTACGAAGCTGAGCCCGTTCAGAATCACCATCACTTTCTGATGATTGTGAAATACGTTTGGCGACTTCACCGACGTGCGTTTTTTCCACAGGTTTGTACTCAATGACTACCGAGTCATTGATTCGAAAAAACTCACGTCTGTCTGAACCTGGATGTTGCATCACTCTCTACCGTTATCCTTAAAAGCTTAATGTCACTTAATCGGCCTGAATATAAGATTCTTTATATCATGTTCAGACTAAGTTGCCAGCATTAAAGGTTTTCAGAGGCGTAATCAGCCAGTCTTGAACGCTCACCACGGAGCAGCGTAATGTGACCACTGTGCTGCCAATATTTAAAGTGATCAACCACATAGGTCAGGCCAGATGTTGTTTCGCTCAGGTACGGTGTATCAATTTGAGCGATGTTACCTAAACAGACAATTTTGGTACCTGGACCGGCACGCGTAATCAATGTTTTCATCTGTTTCGAGGTTAAGTTTTGCGCTTCATCGATGATTAAAAAGCGATTCAGGAAGGTGCGGCCGCGCATAAAGTTGAGCGAACGGATTTTAATCCATCGCTGTAATAAATCGTTAGTGGCCTGACGACCCCATTCGCCACCTTCTGTTTTATTTAATACCTCAAGGTTATCCATTAATGCGCCCATCCAAGGGGTCATTTTTTCTTCTTCGGTGCCTGGTAAGAAACCGATATCTTCACCGACAGGCACGGTAACCCGTGTCATGATAATTTCACTGTAGCGCTTGTGTTCGACAGTCTGCGTTAAGGCTGCTGCTAATGTCAGTAAGGTTTTACCAGTACCGGCCTGACCCAATAAGCTGACAAAATCCACTTCAGGATCCATTAATAAATTCAGTGCGAAATTCTGTTCGCGATTACGGGCGGTAATGCCCCAGATGGCATGATTATCTTTGCGGTAATCGTTAATGAGTTGAATATCTGCACTGGTTTCAGTGACGGAACGCACCACGGCTTCAATATTATGATCTTCACCTGGAGAGTAAATAAGCTGGTTCGGATACCAGTCTTTAACCACATCGCCTTCAACTTCATAGAAGGTTTGACCATCCGCTGTCCATGATTCCAGACGATTCAAATCATCCCAGAAATCCGCATTGAGCTCGCTGGCACCGCGATAGAGCAGATCCACATCGTCCAGCACTTTATCGTTGTAATAGTCTTCGGCACAGATACCTAAAACGGTGGCTTTGATGCGTAAATTAATATCTTTTGAAACCAGAATAATGGTGTGATCTTTAATGGCTGCCTGTAACGCAATCGCCACACTCAAAATAGCGTTATCGCCCTGATGGCTGGGGAGTTCTTTAGGTAATTCCTGCTCCATTTGGGTGGTCTGGAAAAACAGACGACCGCTGGCATTAGGCATATCACCACTGTTCACGCTGGGTAGAGGAATACCTTTGGTAATGGCTTCATTATCTTCAGCCTGCAGTAATAAATCATCGAGGAACCGACTGACCTGGCGTACATTACGGGAGACTTCAGATAAGCCTTTTTTACCACGATCGAGTTCTTCTAATACAACCATGGGTAAGTAGATATCATGCTCATCAAAACGGAATAAAGCCGTTGGGTCATGCATCAATACATTGGTGTCCAGAATAAACAGACGTTTACCTTCGGCGGGACGTTTGATCATTGGTTCGAGATCCTCTTTGGTTAGTTGGAGACCTGAGGTTGATTATGGTGCAAGAAATCACTGATGCAAAGAGTGAATAAAGATTATTTTGCCAATGTCATCCCTATAAACGTACTACCACTTCACAACTGGATATTTAGTGTTAATATGAAAAGCCTTCCTCAAACAATTTATATCCGAATATTTAGCTATCACTCTGCTTTGATAGGCGGGATTCTTTTCTGAATATATTTCCTATTTTATTGATTGTTAAGCTCTCTATGTCTTTTTCCTTAGACATGCCTAAATTGCTCAGTCGGTAATGATTGACCGCTTTGCTCTGACTTGAAAGTCATTTCCATCTCCTGAAAAGACAGTAAAAAAGTTCTGTTTTTGCAGCAAGCTGATATTGAAAAACAGGGCTTTTGCGATAACGCTGCATTACCGATCTAGGAGTCAATCCCAATTATCACTAGGATGCCTTGTTCTGCATGAGCAGCGAGATTAGTGTTATCGGATGAGTTAGGTGGGTGTTCTGAATCTTGTTTGAGTAATGAGTCCTCCTATACCTGTGTAGACATCTAAGGAGGTTGATTCCCATGAAATTAAAACCAATGTTGTATGCCGTGTTGGCTGGTTTATCCGTATCAAGTGTGGCTGTTGCAGATGTGACATTTGATGATTTAATTGGCACCTGGTATGCCGAAACCCAACATGATGGCGAAACCATGAAATGGTTAGTCAAACGTGAGCCTGATCAAAGTTATGCGGCATTATTTCTAGTCTGTGATGGCGAAAATCTGTCATGGGTTCAAAAAGAGCGTGGTCAATGGAAGATGGAAGGGGACGAAATGCACACGGTCATTGCTGCTTTTCAGGATATGAATGGTGGTCCTTCTGATCAGATCGGTAAGCAAATTCATTATGAGAATCTCGAATTAGCTGATGACGAGCTGAATTATGAACAGAAAGGTAACGACAATACTTACAGCTTTAACCGCGTGAAAGATGGCTATCAAGTCAGCTGTCAATAATCGAAAACAGGTCAGTCTGAATCAGGCTGACCTGTTTAGGCTTAAACACATGCAAGATGTGTTTAAGCTAGTCATATTGTGGTTATCAGTATCGACGAAGACGTATCAAGCCGATGAAACCAGACAGTAATAACCAGAATGAAGTTGGTATAGGGACGGCTGAGATATTAGCGCCATAAAGGTATTGAATACCGGCGATATCATCAGCTTGAAGGCCGGTAAGTGAAGGATTATAAAAAGGTCCCATTACTGATTTAGATGCCTCGGAGTGCCCCAGTCCAAGTGAGTGCCCAATTTCATGTAAGGCTACCCAGAAAATATTGATACCGTCTACGAGACTATCGATACTCCATGTCTCTGCACTATCAAAATGCAAATCACCACCTGCAGAGAAATACCAGTGGGTATCTGGATAAAAGGCATGCGCTAATACCCCGCTCGGGCCATCAATCGCTTCACCTCCAATTCGAATATCACCTGATGTCGTGAGTGTATTAAAGTTAGCACCATCATCTGCTACTTCAATAAAATTGAGGTTAGCGACAGTACTCCAGGCATTAAAGGCTTTTGTAATTTCTTGCTGAAAACCCGTGGGCATAAAACTGTTTAGTGGAGAGCAAACCGCTTGGTCACATTCTTCACTACCCAGCATGAAGCTATAACTAATCGTTGCCCCTGTACCCAATGTGGGGTCGCCCCACTTTTTTATCGGATCGGGAGAGATGGTGTAAGCATTGGCTGTGGAAATAAAAAAGAATAAACAAAATAGGCTTAAAAAGAGTTTCACTGAAGTCATCCTTGTCTTAAGTTTGGTGTAAATTAGCTATCCAGCTAATGTGAAATTTATCACATTTTTCGGCTTCATAGTCTAGCCATAAATATCACTTCCAGTCTGCTTGGATAAGCAAACGAATGAGGATAATCAAAAAATATTCTGATGGATGAGCTCGATAAAATGATATGGCAAACGGTTGATGCTATTCCTTATGGTCAAGTCATGACCTATGGGCAAATTGCAATCAGTTGTGGTTACCCGGGGTATGCCCGCTACGTAGGTACCGTTCTTAAAAAACTTCCACCAGACACACATTTGCCCTGGCACCGCGTTGTCAATGCTCAAGGACGATCTTCTTTTCCAGAGGGAAGTGAGAAATACCGGGAGCAGTTACAGAGGCTCCTCGCTGAAAATATTGTAGTGAATAACGGCAAGATAGCCTTATCGGTTTATCAGTATCAGTAAGGTCAGCCCTCATTTTGCCAATGAGGATGTGGATATATTAATAAGAGTATTTATGGTAACAAGCGCCACTGATACCATATGTGTTTAAATTTCTGAGAACACCATGCAAGGTTTAATCTTAGCCGTTCTGGCTTATACCATCTGGGGGCTTTTTCCTCTCTTTTTCAGTTTCCTGAGTCACGTGTCACCGATTGAAGTTACGGCGCATCGGATTATCTGGTCACTGGTAGCGACTTTGACCGTGGGCCTGGCCTTAAGACGTGGCAAGCATTTATGGGAAGCGTTACATAATAAAACGACCTTACTCTGGCTTGGTGGCTCAGCGGTGTTTATTGCGATTAACTGGCTGGTCTATATCTGGGCCGTTGGGCAGCATCGTGTGCTTGAAGCCAGTTTAGGTTACTTCATCATGCCTCTAGTGAG
>NZ_DIAC01000103.1:28976-29677 GCF_002414625.1 Methylophaga sp. UBA5088
CTCTAGTGAGTTTATTGATGGGGAGGCTTTTACTAAAAGAGTCGCTGCATCCTTTACAGGCCATAGCTGGGGGCATTGCTTTTCTAGCCGTGCTCTGGGAGTTGTGGTCGTTTGGCAGTTTACCGTGGGTAGGCGTGGTGCTCTCATTTGCTTTTGCATTCTATGGGCTGATACGTAAGGTGCACCCGATTGATGGGATAAATGGATTAACCATCGAAGCGTTGTGGTTAATGCCTTTTGTTTTGTTGTGGATTGGCTGGCAGTCAAATTCAACAGAATCGATATTACAATTCGGCGAAGATACAACGACGACCGTTTTGCTCATTAGCTCTGGTTTTCTGACGGCATTACCTTTGGTTTTATTTGCCATGGCCACTCGTCGCATCAATTTATCTATTGTCGGTTTTATTATGTATATCAATCCGACCATACAATTTTTGATTGGGGTCTACGTGTTAGATGAGCATTTCCCTCAAGCCAGGTTAGTCACATTTATTCTCGTTTGGTCGGCGATGGTGTTGTTTATGATGGGGATGTGGCAGTTACAAAAACAGAAACGACCTGCGTCATAAGTTTTGGCTGATCTACTCACTACATCAACCAACCGGCAGCGCCGTTGTTTTGATAGGTGATTTCATGACAAACGAGGTATGAACTCCTGTCACACCCTCAATGCGCGTTAGTTTATTGAGCAGGAATTG
>NZ_DIAC01000103.1:29826-32102 GCF_002414625.1 Methylophaga sp. UBA5088
CAGGAATTGTTGATAGGCATCCATATCTTTCACAATCACCTTTAATAAATAATCGGCAGATTGGCCGGTAATGAGGTGACATTCGAGTACCTCAGGATAGCTGGCAAGTGTGGTCTCCAGTGCTTCAAAACGCTCCGGTGTGTGTTTGTCCATACTAATACCAATAAAAGCCATCAAGGTCAGACCTAATTTTTTGGCGTTGAGTAAAGCCACATAACCGTCAATTAAGCCTTTTTCCTCCATCTGTTTGACACGCCGTAGACAAGGGGACGGCGAGAGCTTGATAGCTTCGGCTAATTCCTGGTTGGTAATACGACCGTCAGTCTGTAATTTTTGCAGGATCATGATGTCGTATTTATCGAGGTTGTCAGACATGTAATTTCTCCATTAAATTTTATTGTGGTTATATGTTTCAATATTTATGCTTTTTAAGCAATATTATTCTTGTTTAAGTCGGTTTTATGCAAATATAGCAATTTAATTCCATAGTGACTTCTTTATACTATTTCACATGGCTGGAACTGATAGCCGATGCGTCAAAAGCGCAGCTGGCACGATGAACTGACATGATCAAAACTCATGAAAGGCCCATCGGAAAAGTATGAATTAACCCGGTTCATATGGTGAGTCAGGCAAATTTGTTTCAGCAACTTGTGTGTCATTAATAGTTATTGTCAGGAGTCAGACATGATTAGTCAGCCCGCTCAAAAATATCGTCGCTTTGATGCTATCCAATTGCCTGATCGGCAGTGGCCCAATGTGGTATTGGATAAAGCCCCAATCTGGATGAGTACAGATTTACGTGACGGTAATCAGGCTTTGATTGATCCGATGTCTGTTGATACCAAAATGCGGTTTTTCCTGGCCCTGGTAGATATGGGCTTTAAAGAAATTGAGGTTGGTTTTCCATCAGCCTCAGAAACGGACTTTAATTTTGTTCGCCGTTTGATTGACGAAAATCGTATTCCTGATGATGTCACGATTGAAGTGTTAACGCAGGCCAGAGAGGATTTAATTGCCCGAACCGTGGAATCCTTGAAAGGTGCCAAACGCGCTATTTTGCATATGTATAACCCGATTGCCCCTGCTTTTCGTGAAATTGTCTATCGCACTGATAAGGCTGGGGTGAAAGAGATCGCTGAGCGTGGAACGCGTTGGGTGAAAGAGATGACGGCAAAACAGCCAGAAACCGAATGGGTATACCAATATTCACCTGAGACCTTTTCCAGTGCGGAAATGGAGTTTGCGAAAGAGGTTTGTGACGCGGTGACGGCCATCTGGCAGCCAACACCAGAACATAAGATGATCATCAACTTGCCGGCAACAGTAGAAATGGCGACGCCGAATACCTATGCCGATCAGGTGGAATGGATGCATCGACATTTAAATCAACGCGACAGCATTATTCTGAGTGTGCACCCACATAATGATCGCGGCACGGCGGTAGCAGCAGCTGAGTTAGCTGTCATGGCGGGTGCTGATCGTGTGGAAGGTTGTTTATTTGGTAATGGTGAACGCACGGGTAATGTGGACTTGATCACCTTGGCGATGAATTTATATTCGCAGGGAATTGATCCTGAGCTTGATTTCACTCAGATGGATCAGATCCGACAATTGTTTGAAGAAGCCACACAATTGCCCGTGCATCCGCGCCATCCTTATGCGGGTGAATTAGTGTTTACGGCTTTTTCTGGCTCGCATCAGGATGCGATTAAAAAAGGATTGGCCGTACAAAAAGCGGATGACTATTGGCAGGTACCTTATTTACCCATTGATCCAGCCGATGTAAATCGTAGTTACGATGCTGTGGTGAGGGTCAACAGTCAGTCCGGCAAAGGTGGCGTGAGTTTCTTGTTACAGCAACATGCCGGCTTTGAATTGCCACGTCGTTTGCAGATTGAGTTCAGCAAAGTGGTTCAAAAGGTCAGTGACAGCAGTGGTCGTGAGATTAACGCTGAGAATATCGTCTCACTGTTTGATGATGAATACGTGCAAGTGAACAGTCCTTATCAATATATGGGAAGTCATATCGTTGATGAGGAAAGTCATCAAGTCATGAGCCATGTGGTGGTGAAATATGAGCAACAGCGTATTGAGTTAAAGGGACAAGGCAATGGACCATTGGATGCTGTGGCCAAAGCTATCTCAGAGCATATCGGTGAAACAGTGACTGTCGCGGATTATCATGAACATGGCATGACGGCCGGTTCTGACGCAACGGCGGTGAGCTATGTTGAAGTCAAGGTGGGAGAGCATGCAACCGTGTTCGGTGTGGG
>NZ_DIAC01000103.1:32212-35679 GCF_002414625.1 Methylophaga sp. UBA5088
ATGCAACCGTGTTCGGTGTGGGGCAGGATAAAAACATCACTACTTCAGCGATAAAAGCATTATTAAACGGAGTCAATCGCTTTATGAATACTGGCACTTCTGTAGCCGTTGATAAAAAAGCAGTCAGTTAATCAGTGATATCCTGAGTCAGCTGTAAGGATTGTCTTGACTAGCGTTAAGGATAATCATTGAATAAATGATGTGGGCGTGAGTTGTTGATTATTAAGGTTATTTTGTTTCTTGGCGATTTGATCTCATATGAATAATTCGTTAGGGTAGGAATCAGTCCTGAATGATAAATTCAATATTCAGGCTCTTTTTACCGATGTTTGATAGTTCAAACAAAGGAGAAAATAATGTTAAACAAACAATTTACAACATTGTTATCAGTAGTATTCACGCTTCTATTCGCATCAAGCATGGCGTTTGCGAATGAGCATAAAGACTCTCATGAAGGTGCAAAACATCCCGCCCATGAAATGGGAGAGTCAGTTGACACTCATAAAGATAAAAAAATGAGTGAAGACTACAAAGAAAATATGAAAGAAGCTGAAGATGCAGCTAACGCTCCTCATCCTGCACATGAAATGGATGAAAACGAGGAGCTTCAGGAACGAGGTCAATAACCGTTTCTGAATGGGATAAAGTCCCATTAAAGCGATTAAACGCCGCATATTGACCGAAATATGCGGCGTTTTTTTATGTCACTAAAACAAGTATCGATTGAATAAGCTTGAATTAAGGCGTTGCGTCTATATTAATACTTAACTTTCTTATTGCATCAATGAACAACAACAGGACCGAGTTATGCGACAACTCCGCTTTATTTTTCTATTCACCATGGTTTATTTCTTGTCGGCATGTGCGAGCTTGTCGCCTGAATTTGAACAACCTCAAGTCAATATCACTTCGTTTAATCTGGCACCGTCCTCAACTGCCTCAACACCTACATTCCTTATCGGTTTACAAGTGATTAATCCTAATCGACAAGCGCTACCATTGAAGGGGGTGAGCTACTCCGTTGAAGTAGATGGTTATCGGATATTGAGTGGAGCTGAACCGGATTTACCACGAGTTGCGGCATACGGCACCGAAGAATTTACAATCCAAGCAGTACCAGATTTGCTTGGTAGTGCGAAATTGATTAGTCAGTTAATGTCTCATCATCAGGATGCGGTTAAATATCGATTTAAGGCACGTTTGGATATCGGTAGTCTTTTTCCATTTATTGACATTGAAGAAGCTGGAGAGTTGAGTTTAAAACGGCCATCATCATCTCAATAAATTCACTGTCATTTCGTGCTCTTCAGAGCATTTGTTGCTATGTTTAGTCCATAGATCACTGATAAAAGCGCCTTTATGAATTCGATAAGTATGTTGTTTTTGTTAAGCGGAACCTTGATTGCTTTAAGCATTCTGGCCAGCCGCTTATCTTCTATTTTTGGTTTGCCATTGCTGATCATTTTCCTGGCACTGGGCATGCTGGCCGGAGAAGATGGCATATTAGGTATTCAGTTTGATAATTATTCCGTGGCATTCGTTATCGGTCATTTGGCACTCGCCATGATTTTGCTCGATGGCGGTATGCGTACTCGCCTCAAAACATTTCGTGTCGGCTTTAAACCTGCTTTATCCATGGCAACGATAGGTGTGTTTATCACCAGCGGTGTGGTGGGGTTAATAGCCATGTGGATATTCAATCTAACACTGGTTGAAGGTTTATTGATTGGTGCGATTGTAGGGTCGACAGATGCCGCTGCAGTCTTTTCTATGTTGCGTGGTCAGGGCATTAATATCAACGAACGAGTTGGGGCGACGCTAGAAATCGAGTCTGGCACCAACGATCCGATGGCGATTTTTCTTACATTGATGTTCATCCAGTTATTGATTAGTGATGAAAACACTGTGTTAGGCAATGTACTGTTTTTCCTTCAACAATTCGGCTTTGGTATTGGTATTGGTCTGTTCGGTGGCTGGTTAGTTAAGCGTTTATTGGCAAGACTGGAGTTAATGCCAGGCTTGTACTCACTGTTGGCATTAGCACTGGGGTTTAGTATTTTTGGTTTAGCGTCCTGGATGGGGGGCAGTGGTTTTCTGGCTATCTATCTCTGTGGTTTGATGATAGGCAGTGAAAACACCCGTCAATTACAGCATATTTTGCCAGTGTATGATGGTCTGGCCTGGTTAAGCCAGATTGGTTTATTCCTGGTGCTGGGTTTGCTGGTCACTCCAACCGAATTAATGGAATATGCTTTACCCTCACTCGTGATAGCCTTAGCCCTGATATTCATTGCAAGGCCACTGGCAGTCATTCTCTCCGTAAAACCGTTTTTTAAATTCCGCTGGCGTGAAATTGGTTTTATTTCCTGGGTGGGATTACGAGGAGCTGTGCCTATTGTGCTGGCGATTTTTCCTGTCATAGGTGGGGTAGATAATGCCCCGATGTATTTTAATGTGGCGTTTGCTGTTGTGTTGTTATCGCTACTTATCCAAGGCGGTACTTTATTACCGATGGCAAAATGGATGCGAGTGCAGATCCCTAAAAAGGCCAGTCCAAGACAACGCGGTTCTTTAGGTATCTTGCCTGAGCGCGATTTTGAAATGTTTGTCTATAAAGTAGAGAACCAACGTCTCGACGACCAACCTATTCGTTTACTTCGTTTTCCATCTGGCGCGATGATTTCTGCCTTATTCCGGCATGAGGAGATGATTCATCCTAAAGGCAGTACGCGTCTAAAACTAGGCGATATTCTATGCGTGATCAGCCGTGAGGAGGACTTAGATAATCTAAATGAATTATTTAATGGCGATACTCAGCTGAATCAGAAGCAATTAGCTTTTTTTGGTTCTTTTGTTCTCAATGGTGAGGCAATGTTAGTGGATATCGCTAAAGCCTATGGTTTGACGATCAGTCCCCAGGAAGTGGGTGTGAGTTTAGGCGAGTTTATTGCACGGCGGGTGGGGGGGCACCCTGTTGTAGGTGATGACATAGATTGGCACGGCATTCATTGGGTCGTGAATGAGGTTGATGGAGACACCGTGAAAAAGGTCGGAATGCGTTTATATTAGAAAAAACGGAAATAGTTCATGTTTCCTCTCATTAAACATTGTTTTCTGAGAGGCTTTCTGTCATATTTTGCGCATCATCATTTCTTTGGTGCCCTGTTGTCATTCATAGAACATTTTCCGGCTGCTGTTTAATGAAGAACTGTCTGCCTGGTTTGTGCCTGTTTGAGTCTTTCACTATAAAGGTTTAGCTTTATTTCTCAGCTGATAAACATGCTGCGATGTTGACGGGGAACCGCTTTGTGTGGAGTCAGTATGAATTTATCTATTCAGCAACGGTTTAGCTTCTGGGCTGGACTTAGTCTACTCTCTGTTGTGCTCGTGACCGCCTTGGTAGCGATGTATAACTTTGGCAAAATTAATCAATCACTCACAGAATACAATAGCGAACTGACAAAAAA
>NZ_DIAC01000103.1:35745-47148 GCF_002414625.1 Methylophaga sp. UBA5088
CAATAGCGAACTGACAAAAAATCAGGCGGAATCTTATCTCGGACTACTCGCCAGTGATACCAGTGCCAGCCTGCTCGTCCCTCTGGAGAAAGCATTGAACGTGGCCACATCTACGTCGATGTCCATGCAATCGTTAGCCAGTGTTTCTAATACTATAGACAAACGTCAACTGGCTTTGGATACCCTAAAAAAGACCTTGAATCTGAGTCCTAATTTCCTGGGTACCTATGTTGCCTTTGAACCCAATAAGTTTGATTTTTCAGATGCTTTGTATCCATCAACCGTTGGTAGTGATAAGAGTGGCCGGTTTCTACCCTATGTGATTCATGGCGATAATGATGGTTTCACCGTCGAGAGTTTAGTTGGATTAGAAGACCAGACGCTTGACGATAATGGTGTGAGAGCCGGTGAATATTATTTATGTCCCAAAGAGTCCAACAAAAGCTGCGTTGTTGACCCTTATATCTATCCGATAAATGGGAAGGATGTATTGCTAACCAGTATGGTTGTACCAGTAACGAAGAATGGTAATTTTATTGGTATGACAGGGATTGATATCAGTGCTGACTTCCTACAGTCCAATATCGTGAAAGTCGATAAACAGCTCTATGACGGCGCTGGTGAGATTTTATTAGTTAGTCCAAAGGGCGTCATTGTTGCTGATAGTGAGAATCCAGAATTAGTCGGTAAAAATCTGAAGTCAGTCGACGCTGATCTTGTGAGTAAAGTTAACAATCTATCCATGTCAGATGAGAGTACTATTTTTGCTGCTGATGATGCTTTGAAAGTGTTAAAACCTTTCAAACTAGGTGATACGGGTACTCATTGGACTGTTTATATCTCCGTGCCTGAGTCCGTTATTTATGCTGATCTTCAGCAACAACAAGCCTTTATGGATCAGCAACAATCACGCTTTATCAGTCAGACGACTCTGCTGGGTTTTTTGTTTGCGATGATTGGTGTGGTCATTGTCTGGTTTGTTGCCAAAAGCAGTGTCAAACCTCTGCATGATATGACCGGTATTGTTGGTAAACTGGCCGGAGGCGAAGGGGATCTGACACAACAAATTACTGTCACTCGTCAGGATGAAACCAGTAAGCTGGCAAATTTATTGAATACCTTTATTCAAAAACTACAGACTTTGATTAAGGGGATGTTGCCGATTGGTAATCGCATAAGTGCCTTATCTGCTCAAGGTAAGCAAATTAGTCAACAAACCAGTGAACAGATGAATGAACAGAGCAGTTTACTGGATCAGATGGTCTCTGCAGTCACTGAAATGTCGGCTTCAGCTCAGCAGATTGCTGGTAACGCAGAGCGCACCGCAACATTAGTCAGTGATGCGCATCAATCAACAGAAGCGGGTGCGGATCTGGTGAGTCAGAATGCCCAATCAATCAGTGATGTGAAAAATAGTGTTCAACTCTCTGAAGCTGCATTGGATCAACTAGTCAAGAATAGTGGCGCCATTGCAGAGATTCTGGTCGAAATTCAGGGCATTGCTGAACAAACAAACCTATTAGCTTTGAATGCTGCGATTGAAGCGGCCAGAGCCGGTGAAAAAGGTCGTGGTTTTGCCGTGGTGGCAGATGAGGTGAGAGCGTTGGCGAATCGTTCACAATCAGCGACTGTGGAGATTCAAAATCGTTTGGCCTTACTGAACCAAGGAAATAAAGAAGCCTCTGTCGCTATGAAGAAAAGTGGCGAGCAGGTCGAGCATAGCGTGGAATTAGCGCATTCTGCTGCCAGCGCTTTAATCAAAATTAGAACCGCGATTGATGAAGTCTCTGAGATGACCTTACAGATTGCATCCGCGACAGAAGAGCAAAGCAATGTTTGTGAAAATGTCAGTGAAAATTTAACCCGTATTTCGGATTTGGTTCAGCAGACAGCTGAGGGTGCAAAAGAACTCAGTCAGGTCGGTAGCGATTTGGATGCCACAGCCAATGAGTTACAAACAGGCTTATCGTCATTTAAGGTATAAATTCTAATGCTCAGCCAGTAGCGATGCTGGCTGAGTTCAATCTGTCACAGTTCAAAAGTCGTGATGAGTATCTGGTATAATTGTGCGATTTTTATAATCGCTTTACCAGATGGGAAATCTGCTTTAAATGACTGTGCATCAACAAATTAAATCCTTACTTGAGCAACGTATTCTGATTCTAGACGGTGGAATGGGGACGTTGATCCAAAGTTATAAGCTGGAAGAAAAAGATTTTCGTGGTGCGCGATTTGCAGATCATCCCTGTGATGTAAAAGGCAATAACGATCTTTTGTCTTTGACCCAGCCGCAAATTATTCGCGATATCCATCGTGCCTATTTTGAAGCCGGTGCGGATATTGTTGAAACGAACACCTTTAATGGTACGTCAATTGCCATGGCTGATTACCAGATGGAAGATCTGGTTTATGAGTTAAATAAAATCTCAGCCGAATTAGCTAAAGAAGTGGCTGATGAATTTACGGCTAACAACCCAGACAAGCCACGTTTTGTCACCGGTGTATTGGGCCCAACTAACCGCACGGCCAGTATCTCTCCTGATGTGAATAATCCTGGCTTTCGAAATGTCAGTTTTGATGAACTGGTTGATGCATACATGGAAGCCATTCGTGGTTTGGTTGATGGCGGTGCTGATTTGTTGCTGGTCGAAACGGTGTTTGACACCTTAAATGCCAAAGCCGCCTTGTTTGCGATTGATCAGTTCTGCGAACGAAATGGTGTACATATCCCGGTCATGATTTCAGGCACGATTACTGATGCCAGTGGTCGTACACTTTCAGGCCAAACGGCCGAAGCATTCTGGAACTCGCTGGCGCATATCCAGCCTCTGAGCATTGGCCTGAACTGTGCACTGGGTGCGGAGCAGTTACGTCAGTACGTGGAAGAGTTAGCCAATGTAGTGACTTGTCATATCAGTGCTCACCCCAATGCAGGCTTACCTAATGAGTTCGGTGAGTATGATGAATCACCAGAAGTCATGGCAGCACAGATTAAAGAGTGGGCTGAGTCTGGTTTCTTAAATATTGTTGGAGGCTGCTGCGGTACCGCCCCTGCTCATATCAAAGCGATTGCTGATGCAGTAGAGGGTATTCAGCCTCGTCAGCCAAAGCAGAATCTACATCACTGCCGTTTGAGTGGTTTAGAACCTCTGAATATTACCCCTGACAGTTTATTTGTGAATGTAGGCGAACGTACCAATGTCACGGGCTCGGCGCGTTTCGCCAAGCTAATCAAAGAAGGCGATTACGATACGGCACTGGAAGTGGCGCGTCAGCAAGTAGAAAACGGTGCTCAAATCATTGACATCAATATGGATGAGGGCATGCTGGACTCGAAAGAGGCCATGGTCACCTTCCTTAACTTACTCGCTGCTGAACCAGATATCAGCCGTGTGCCTATCATGATTGACTCATCCAAATGGGACGTTATCGAGGCAGGTCTGAAATGTATTCAAGGTAAAGGCATTGTTAACTCCATCAGCCTGAAAGAGGGTGAAGATAAATTTATCGAACAGGCCAAATTGGTTCGCCGTTATGGTGCAGCGGTGATTGTGATGGCCTTTGATGAAGTCGGTCAGGCCGATACACGTGAACGTAAGCTGGAAATTTGTCGACGTTCCTATGAGGTGCTGACAGAGAAAGTTCATTTCCCACCAGAAGATATCATCTTCGATCCCAACATCTTTGCCGTCGCCACAGGTATTGAAGAGCATAATAATTACGCCGTCGATTTTATTGAGGCTGTTCACGATATTAAACAAAGTCTGCCACATGCGCTGATCAGTGGTGGTGTTTCCAACGTCTCATTCTCATTCCGTGGTAACAATCCGGTGCGTGAAGCGATTCATGCGGTTTTCCTCTACCACGCGATTAAAGCGGGCATGGATATGGGGATTGTGAATGCTGGCCAGCTGGCTATCTATGATGATCTGCCTGAAGAATTGCGTGAAGCCGTAGAAGATGTCGTCCAAAACCGCCGTGAAGATTCTACTGACCGATTGCTGGAACTCGCCGAAAAATACAAAGGCGAAGGTGGCAGTGTGGCTAAGCAGGAAGACTTGGCCTGGCGTGAGCTACCTGTCGTCAAGCGTCTTGAGCATGCTTTGGTAAAAGGCATTGCGGATTATGTTGAAGACGATACAGAAGAAGCGCGCCAACAATTTGCCAAACCACTGGAAGTGATTGAAGGGCCGTTGATGGACGGTATGAACGTGGTGGGTGATTTGTTTGGCGAAGGTAAAATGTTTTTACCTCAGGTGGTCAAATCTGCCCGTGTAATGAAAAAAGCTGTTGCGTATCTGATGCCCTTTATCGAAGCAGCGAAAGAAGAGGGCGACGATAGCAAAAATAACGGCAAGATTTTGATGGCCACCGTCAAAGGTGACGTACATGATATCGGTAAAAATATCGTGGGCGTGGTATTGCAATGTAATAACTTTGAAGTGATTGATCTTGGCGTAATGGTGCCAGCGCAGAAAATTCTTGATACGGCACGCGAAGAAAAAGTCGATATTATCGGCTTGTCTGGTCTGATTACGCCATCACTTGATGAAATGGTGCATGTCGCGAAAGAAATGGAACGACTAGGCATGGAAACCCCACTGATGATTGGTGGAGCCACTACTTCTTTAATCCATACCGCCGTGAAAATTGAACCGAACTATCATGGCTGCAGTATCTATGTAAAAGACGCGTCACGTGCGGTGGGTGTGGCTCAACGTTTAGTCACCAAAGATACACGTGATGCCTTTATTACTGATCTGAAAAAAGACTATGAAGAGAAGCGTTCAAGACATAAGGGACGTAAGAGCAGTCGACGTCAATTAAGTATCACGGAAGCACGAGCTAATAAAACCAAGATTGACTGGGCCGCTTATCAACCAACCAAACCTGCTAAATTGGGTCTGGAGGTGTTTGATGACTATCCTCTGGCTGAATTGGTGGATCGCATTGATTGGACGCCTTTTTTCCAATCCTGGGAGCTGGCTGGCAAGTACCCTCGTATTCTGACCGACGAAGTGGTTGGCGAGCACGCCACACATCTATTTGAAGATGCACAAAAAATGTTGCAGCAAATCGTCGATGAGAAATGGCTGACAGCCAAAGCGGTCATTGGCCTTTTTGCGGCGAATAGCGTGAATGACGATGATATTGAAGTGTATCGTGACGATAGCCGTGATGAGGTATTGATGACGTTGCATAGCTTGCGTCAACAAACCGAGCGTCCACCTGGTCGTCCAAATGCCGCTTTAGCCGATTTTATCGCGCCAAAAGATACGGGCGTCAATGATTATATTGGGGCGTTTGCCGTAACGGCAGGCATTGGCATTGATGAGCACGTTGCACGCTTTGAAGAAGATCATGACGACTATCACAGCATTATGCTGAAAGCGCTGGCGGATCGTCTGGCAGAAGCCTTTGCAGAACGCATGCATGAACGGGTTCGAAAAGAATTCTGGGGTTATGCTAAAGAAGAGCAATTAGACAATGATGCCTTGATTGATGAGAAATATCAGGGCATTCGTCCGGCACCAGGTTATCCTGCCTGTCCGGATCATACTGAGAAAGGTCTGTTATGGGAGCTGATTGATCCTGTTACCCATGCCGATATGACCATTACAGAAAGTTATGCCATGTTGCCAACTGCCGCTGTCAGTGGGTTCTATTTTGCCCACCCTGAGTCACGTTATTTTGGCTTGGGTAAAATCGACCAGGATCAGGTGGAAGACTATGCTGAGCGAAAAGGTTGGGATAAACAAACAGCTGAACGTTGGTTGGGACCGGCATTATCTTATGATGGAGATGACTAATGACGGTAAATGAGAATGACATTATTGATCTTCAAACGCGTTTAGCATTCCAGGATGGTTTGCTGGAAGACTTGAATCAAGTGATTATTGGCCAGCAAGATCAAATTTCTCGCTTAGAACTTGCCATTGAAACCTTAAAGGTGCAAATGCGTACTATGCAGACCTCAATGCATCAGAGTAATAATGGTCAGGAACATGAGATACCACCGCATTATTGAGCCATAAAGTATGTCACTGCCACAGCGTCACTGTTGGATCATACAAGGCGATATCGAATGGCTTTATCAGCAGGCATACGCTTTGTACCAGTCTGTGTCGTCATCAAGCTGTTTTTGGTTAAGTGATGCTGAGCACACCAATCAGACAGTGCATGTTAAACAGGCTCACCAGCATTTAGGGCAAGAGTGTGAGTTATTACTTTTTGAGGTAAGCAATAAGTTTGATGCCGATGCCTTCGGCGCAGTCGTTGGCTGTGTCAAAGCTGGTGGCACTGTCGTTATTTTATTAAACAGTACATTATCATCGACCCGATGGTTGAGACGATTTCTTCGAACTGCAACTGACTTTCCAGCAATTCAACAATTCCATCAGCCGCAGTCTTTACCCTCTATATCCAAATTACACGCTAAGAATATAACCACCACTATTATCGAGCCCACACAAGAGCAAGAGCAGGCGATAGCGTTGGTTCAGAGGGTAGTCACGGGGCATCGCCGTCGCCCGTTAGTGTTAACAGCGGATCGTGGTCGGGGGAAAAGTGCCTTATTGGGTATGGCTGCCGCTGAGTTGCTCAAAGCTGGAAAACAACATGTCCTGGTCACAGCACCAAGCCCGGCTAATATCCAGACGTTACTCTTTCATGCCCATCAGCAATTACCATCAAGTAAGTTAAGTGCAACGTCAGTGACATGGCAGGATGCCATGATTGAATTTATGGCACCAGATGCCATTTTACAGGCACAACCGACTACTGATTTATTGATCATCGATGAAGCTGCTGCTATCCCAGCTAATATGTTGGAGCAATACCTGATTCAATATTCGCGTTTGGTGTTCAGCTCAACTATCCATGGTTATGAAGGCACCGGGCGAGGGTTTGCTTTACGGTTTTATAAAACACTGGATAAGTTAGCACCGGACTGGCGAGCTTTAAGCCTACAACAGCCTATTCGCTGGGGTGAGGGAGATATCGTTGAGCAGTTCTGTTTTGCGGCTTTATTACTGGATGCTGAGCCGATTGATAGCCAAGAGATTGACGCTGCAACCTTAAATGAGCTGAACTATGTTCAGCTTGAACAAGGGCAGTTATTAAATGATGAAAGCCTGCTCAGGCAAGTCTTCGGTTTAATGGCTTTGGCGCATTATCGTACACGACCTTCTGATTTACATATGTTATTGGACCAGCCTGATATACGAATAGGTGTTTTACGTTTTCAGGGTAAAGCCGTCGCCACACTGTGGACTATCGCCGAACCGCAGCTTGAGGACACGCTTGCTCAGGCTGTTTATGACGGTCAACGGCGGTTGAAGGGCCATTTGCTGCCACAATCTTTATTAGTGCATACGGGAATCATTGATGCGGCACAGTGTGACTATCAGCGTATTAGTCGTATAGCGGTACACCCTGACTTTCAGCAGAAAGGTTGGGGACAGTATTTATTAAAATGCGCTGTTGCCGAAATGACTGATGACACAGATGTGGTGGGAGTGAGTTTTGCGATGTCGGAGGATTTGTTACATTTCTGGCACAAAGCCGGATTTGAAACTGTTCGGCTGGGTCAACATCGTGATGAGGTGTCCGGCAGTTTATCGGTGATGATGTTAAAAGCATTGACGCCAAGGGGGCAGACCCTGGTTGATAAGGCCCGTAAAATATTATCTTGTCAGTGGTCGTTTTTATTAAGCAGACAATGGGATGAGCTGGATGCTGAGTCGGTAATTCAGATTAGCCAGACATTGCTTGATGACGAAACCTTCAGTATTGATGTGTTGCCGCAGATACAGAGTTTTGCATTCAAGCAGCGTCCTTATGAGTCCTCGGAGTGGGCATTATGGCAGTGGTTCAGGTCTCAACTATCCAGCCCAGGATTTGAACAGTTACATAAAGAGCAGCAACAATTATTGATTATGTTGATTCTGCAAGGTTTGCCATTTGATAAAGCGGCTAAGCAACTCAAACTATCTGGTCGAAAACAGATCATTACACAATTAAGAAAAGCGGTAAGTCAATTACTCGACTTCGAAGCAGATATTAGTTCATAAGCAGTTTGACTATCACCCCACCAACTAACCAGATACCTGATAAAGTAACAAGTGTATTCATTACTATTTTTCCAAGGGAAAGTGACGTTTGATGATGTTGGCCTGATTGTGACCGTTTCCAGTCATAAAAAAGATAGCTTGAAATAAGTAAAAAGCCAATATTTAAAAAGAAATTATAGTTGAGTTTGAAATGGTCTTGCTCAGCAGGTGATGACCAGTTTTCAGGATTAGGTAATACATCAAATAATTGAAAGCCATAATGAAGTAACAGTGATGTTATTACCAGGCAGATAAACAGCATCATAAGGATGAATAAGGCCATTTTCCAACCGTAATATTTGGCATTAATACGAAGCACTGGCAGAACGACCATATCAGAAAAAATAAAAGCCATCACACCAGCGAAGGCAACTCCTTGGCCGTATAAAACAGCAGCCAGAGGAATATTACCCATTGAGCCAATGAAAGTGAAAAAAGCAGCGATTGGACCCACTAATGTTTGTTGTAAGACTGACCAGAAGTCTGGATTGTCTGTGCCTGCGCCGATGAATAGCCATTTAAAAAAAGCATCAGGGACAAAAGCAGAGATGATACCGGCAACAGTAAAGCCAATTAGTACATCTTTCCATACCATTTGCCATTCCATGACATATTTCTGACTGATTTGTTGCCAGATATCTCGGCTGAATAGTTGTGACCATGCATGTCCATCAGACTCATTTGCCTGCATATCCTCAGATTGATTATCACGAGCCTGCTTTATCAGGGATTTAGGGTTGGTTAAGTAAATAAACAACCAAGCGATCAGAATTAATAAAATTGCGCCTAGGTATTCACCAATAACAAATTGCCAGCCTAGAAAAATGGCGATGACAAAACCCAGTTCAATAACCAGATTCGTTGAAGCCAGCATATAAGCCATAGAAGCGGCGAAAGTGGCGCCTTTTTGGAATAAGGCACGTGTGGTGGACAAAGCAGCAAAACTGCATGAGCTAGATATAAAGCCGAATAGTGTGCCTGTTGATATGGATTTAAGATCATCGCCTCCCATAAGCTTTCGCATTTCTTTTCGAGAGACCATGACTTGAATAATACTGCTGACGATGTAGCCAAATATAAATGCCCACAACGCCATCCAGAAAAAACCAAGACTGGTTAGAGAGGCTTCAGACCATTTTTCCAATAGTTGCAAAATAATCTCCCCTGGAAGGTATAAATCTACCGTATCAGGAGATGGAAATAAGGTAAACCTCGCCCGATGCTAGAACCTTAATGTTAAGCGGTGTGAGACTTTCCCCCCGGCAGGGGCCTGAAAAGCAGTAACCGTCTTCCAGTTGAAACAAAGCACCGTGAGTTGAACATTGGATATGGGTTCCTTCCAGCGACATAAACTGATCGGGTTGCCAGTTCAGTGGGATACCTAAATGAGGGCAAAAATTTAAATAAGCTCGCACCTCACCATCTTGTTTCAGTAAAAAACAGTCCAGTGTTTTATCGTCTTCCAGCTCAATGTTAAACCCCCGCGTTTGGTATTCCTTGAGCTCATTTTTATTACAAAGATAGATTTCTGTCATAACGGTAATAAATTCTCCAGTCCTTCCTGGCCACATTTTTTGCCTGCCAGGCGACAAGCAAACGAAAGTGTCTCTTCATCAGTTAGTTGTTTTATCATTCCAGAAATGATGCCGGCATTAAATGTATCTCCGGCGGCGAGCGTATCAATCACGTCGTTAGGAGGGACAGCTGGACTAAAAATGAGCACATCATGGTTTTTTAACCAAGCCCCCGTTTCACCCCAGGTACAAGTCATAAGACTCGGCAGGGATAAACTCTGAAGAAACAGCTCAGCGGAGTCATATCCCTGACTGAGCACATAAGGTTTAGAGAATAACAGTACATCTGCCAGAGGAAACAGTTTTTCTATACCTTCACGTGGTTTCTCTATTTCCAGAGAACAAGGTAAGTGTGGGTAATGTGTTTTTAACCATCGCAGCATTTTGTCGAGCTCATCGACATTTCTACCTTCAAAATGAATCCAGTCAAAGCCAGCCAGATCTTGTTGTGAAAAAAAGTGAAAATCCAGCTCGGGACAATCACGGTAGTGCACGATGGTGCGACTGCCTGTTGGCTTGCTCACCGTGATGTAAGAGGTCGGTAACTTACCTGTAGAGAGTTGCTTACAGAATCGATAGCTGATCTGATGAACGTCTAGATCTTGTTTAACAATAGTGGCATCGCTTTCGTCAATCAACACGCCAGACCAGGCGCATTGATGGCCTAACTGACTGAGAACGACCAGTGTATTTGTCGCATTTCCACCACGACGAATACTCTGGCTGATAGCTCTGATCTCATCATCTTCGTGAGGATAGCCGTTAACACGGTTGATGATATCTATGGTGGCGATACCGACAGCTAAAATATTTGCCATAAAGTGAAGCCGGCCCTTTAGGGCCGGTATCTGTGTTGATGGATTAGATGTTATCGAAAACAGCACCGACGGCATTGGTGATTTCATCAATATCACCTGTGCCAGGAATGGCGTGAAGCTTATGCTGTCTTTGATAGTAACCAATTAATGGCGCAGTCTGTTCTTCGTATACTTTCAGACGATTACCAATGGTTTCTTCATTATCATCAGCGCGCTGAAATAATTCGCCGCCACAGCTATCACATTGGTCTTCTTTTTTAGGTGGTGACAGGTGGATATTATAAATGGCACCACAGTCTTTACAGGTACGACGACCAGTTAAACGTTGCATTAACTCTTCAAAAGGAACGTCTAGTAACACAACACCCTGCAAAGGTTGGCCTAATTGCTCAAGCATGCTGTCTAAGGCTTCTGCCTGGGCAATATTGCGTGGGAACCCATCAAGAATATAACCATCTTGAGCATCTTCTTCTGATAAACGCTCGCGAATCAGACCGATAACAATATCATCCGATACCAGAGCACCCGCATCCATCGCGCTTTTGGCTTGTTTGCCTAACTCTGATCCCGCTTTTACTGCCGCACGCAGTAAATCACCCGTAGAGATTTGTGGAATATTGAATTTCTTTGATAACACAACGCCTTGTGTGCCTTTACCGGAGCCTGGGGCACCGAGAAGAACCGTTCTCATTGTTAGCCTCTTAAATAGATTAATTTTATGTTGAACTCTAATGCTCAGTCATCATAACGGATTCCAAACGCTGGATTTGTTTGGCAACCTGCCTGAGTAAATCCGGAATTTGGTATTCATTCAAGCCCAGCAAATCCCAAGCTGCTGGGTCTAGCGGAGGAACATGGCTGTCGCCACTATGTCCGAAGGGCACGGAAGATACCAAGATG
>NZ_DIAC01000103.1:47273-48031 GCF_002414625.1 Methylophaga sp. UBA5088
GCACGGAAGATACCAAGATGTCGGCAATATGTACAACTGCTGCATCAATCAAGAACTCATCCGCATCGGAAGGAGAGTGGTGATAACGTGCGACTTCCTGAAGTGATTTTGGCAGACGCCAGGCTTTAGTCAGTGCTTCACCTACGTGAGTATGATCAAACCTCATTGCCCGCTGCTCGGCTTCAAAAATAATTTCATGGCCAAACTCAGCACTGTTAATCGCTTCACGCGCTAGTTCGGGGACTGTCTGATAAATAACCAAACTACCAATATTGTGAAGCAGGCCGGCAATAAAAAAACGCTCACTCGAACGTTGGCCACATTCTTCAGCCAACAGCTTGCTGGCAATCGCACTGGCAAAACTATGGCGCCAAAACTCATTCATATTGATCAATGAGGTAGGAATGCCTCTGAATGAATTCAGTACCGATGTCGCTAGAATTAGATTAGTCAGCTCACGTGTACCTATAATGGTGATGGCTCGCGAGATAGTATTTATTTGAGAGGGAAAGCCATAAAAAGGGCTGTTCACGATTTTTAACAGACGTGTTGCTAATGCCGGATCGGTATTAATGACCGCACTGATGTCATCGATACTACTATCGGGATCTTCCATTAGCTCATTGAGCTGTGTGTAAGTAGTGGGTGGTGAAACGAGTTCCAGTGATTTGTTGACCAGTGATTCAGCTGTGAGGCTCATGTTTGCTCCTCCTGCTCATTTTCCAAGTCTAACTGCATTTCATACAGTGCTTTCATGA
>NZ_DIAC01000103.1:48108-53933 GCF_002414625.1 Methylophaga sp. UBA5088
CAGTGCTTTCATGAGGGGGTGACTCAGATCAACATAGCGAAAGCGTTCATCACGCTCTCCGCGTTGGGCTTCGGTTAATTCAATGGTGTCTGCCATATTATTTCACACTCCATGATGCCTTCTCACTGACGAATTGAGAGATAGATGCGCCGAGCTTGCCTGCAAACTGATCAAGGTAGTTTGGACGCGGGGTGTAATCAACAATATCTTCTGCGCCCAGAATATCACGTGCCACAGTACTGGTGTTTGCTAAACCATCAATCAAACCAAGATCGAAAGCTTGCTCTCCCGACCAGAACAGTCCAGAGAATAAATCATCATTATTCGCCAATCTATCGCCACGACCTTCTTTTACTACGTCAATAAATTGTTGATGAATGGTGTCCAGCATATTGTGGGCATGTTCAAGATCCGCCTCTTTCATCGGCAGGAATGGGTCTAAGAATGCTTTGTGTTCACCAGCGGTTAAAGAACGTCTTTCGACACCTACCTTGTCAATTAAATCAGTAAAACCAAAACCATCCATTCTGACGCCAATTGAGCCGACTATACTGGCTTTATCTGCATAAATTTTGTCAGCTGCTACGGCGATGTAGTAACCGCCTGAGGCACAGACATCTTGAATAACAGCATAGACGGGAAAATCAGGGCGTGTTTTTTTGAGGCGCTGAATTTCATCATTGACGATACCTGACTGAACAGGGCTGCCGCCGGGGGTATTCATTCTCAGGATTAAACCTTTGGCTGATTGATCTTCAAAAGCGTTACGAATACCCGTAACAATACTGTCAGCATTCGCTTCGGATTCACTGGCGATAGGACCACTGATTTCAACCATGGCTGTGTGGGGGCCAGTAGCAGAAGATAATTGTTTGGGTGAGTAACTTAGAATCAGAAAGGCGATAAGATATAAAAAAATCAGGCCTTTAAAGACATATCCCCAGCGGCGTTTGTTACGCTGTTCTCTTATGGCTGCAAACGCCAAATCTCTCAGAACATTGCGTTCCCAAGTCTGATCTTCCTTGCTGTTGCTTGTATTTTCCGAATTATTATTAGGTGGGAAATCGCCAAATGTTGCCATGTTTATCTATCCTGAAAAAAACATAAGTATGCCATCATATCAAAACTCTGTGTCAGGACGAGCTAACCACTTCTCAACTTGATATAGATCATGAACAATGGCTCTGGGGTTCGCTGCTTTAAGAGTGAGTTCTGGGTGTGCACCATGAGTGATTCCGAGACTGTCAGCACCGGCATTATGGGCCATCATTAAGTCGAACTCTGTATCACCTATCATCAGCGTTTGGTCAGAAGTGACACCAGCATAATCCATCAGTTCCATCAGCATTTGTGGGTGTGGCTTTGAATGGCATTCATCAGCGCAGCGGGTTGATACAAACAAGTCACCCAACCCTGTTTGTTGGAGGGCTCTATCCAAGCCTCTACGACTTTTTCCTGTGGCCACGCCTAACAGAATATTTTGTTCATTAAGTCGACCTAGCAAGGCTTCAGCATGGGCAAAAAGCGGTGTTGACTCCGGCGTGTTTACCCAGGTTTGACGATAGCAGTCAGCTAATGCTGTCCAGGTTGCCGCATCAGCATCTGGATAGAGTGTTTGCACTGCTTCATGTAATCCCAGCCCGATAATATGGCTGACTTGCGTATCTGACAGTGGTTCTAAAGATAAGGTTGAAATAGCTCGGTGCATACAATGAGTGATGTGTGCCGTTGAATCCATCAAGGTGCCGTCCCAATCAAATACGATGAGCTGGTAGTCCATTATGCATGCTCCATGTGTGAAACAACGCTCACCAGGTTGTCTGGAAGAGGGGCCTCCAATAGAAGTGGCTCATTGCTGATGGGATGTCTGATACCCAGACGCCAAGCGTGAAGAAATAAGCGTTTCAGGCCATAGCTTTTCATGGTTTTATTGAATTCGCGATCGCCATATTTGTCATCACCTGCAACAGGGTGACCAGACCAGGCTGAATGGACACGTATCTGATGAGTTCTGCCAGTAAAGAGTTTGACCTCAGTCAGCTGGGCAAGGCCAAAAGCTTGTTTGGTGATAAATAAGGTTTTGGCTTTTTTTCCTGCAGAGTCGACTTTGACCATGCGTTCACCGGAAGAGACGGTATTTTTTTGAAGAGGTTGTTCGACGTAGAGTTCATCTTGCCTGATTTCACCTTTTAATAAGGTTAAATAACGTTTGTCGATTTCATCAGAAAGCATTTGTTGTTGTAGACTCAATAGACATTCACGAGTTTTTGCTATTAACAAACAACCTGATGTGTCACGATCGAGGCGGTGAACTAACTCGATAAATTCTAATTCAGGTTTTATCAGTCTGAAGGCTTCGATGACGCCCATTTGAATCTGAGTGCCTGCATGAACGGCCAGACCTGAGGGTTTATTCAACACCAGCATGGATTCGTCTTCAAAAATGATGCAAGCGAGTAACTGCTGTTTTAATGCGTCTGAAATCTCTGTTGGCTGATTTTTTTCAGATACCTGCAAGGGTGGCACACGAATAGAGTCACCAGCCTGGATTTTATAGGTTTGTTTAATACGGCCTTTATTGACACGCACTTCACCTTTCCGGATGGCACGATAGATCCGACTTTTTGGCACACCTTTTTCAAGTGTAAGCAAAAAATTATCGATACGCTGCCCAGCTTGAGATGCGCTTATTTCAATAAATTGTACTTTTTGTGACTGAGGTTTGTGAGCTGCCATAGAAATAGGTTAAATTTTGAGTTGCTGAGATGGCAATAGACTGCTATATTCGAACGTTGGTCCGTGCGTAAAATGAGGTCAGTATACCTACTTTTGTCCACGATGACTGAATTTTGCGTCGCGCCCTCGAAAAAGAGGTTGATGCGGCGCCCGGTAAACAAATATATATCTTCGCTGGACAGGGGTTCAGCGGGTGGGCTCATAGGGAGCCCTTGTAAGAATATCAGGTTCCCATGTCTTGATTGCCATCAAAACGAGTAGAAAGACGCATCAGACAGGACGACAATTAAGTAATTAATATAAACAAAAAATGGTTCAGATTTTAGGCTTGAAGGTAAGCTAAGAAACCAATGAAAGTTGCAGAACCTTATTGCAACCCGATGAAAGAAAAAGATGACTCATGTACGCCTTGATGGGATGGCGCATGAAAGAAACGATACGATAGACAATTAATTACTGAACAACAGACATCGTCGCTCTGTAAAGCCCGACTGGCTAACGCGTCCCCTACGATGGTGGGCGGCAGGATATGCGAACCTCAACATTGAGGTTAGTGCATGAAACGAATTTTAATCAACGCAACACATGAAGAAGAGTTGCGTGTGGCAATGGTCGATGGCCAACGCCTATTTGATCTGGATATTGATACCCCATCCAGAGAACAGAAAAAAGGTAACATCTATAAAGGAAAAATCACTCGAGTAGAGCCGAGCTTAGAAGCTGTTTTTGTTGACTATGGTGCAGAAAGACAAGGCTTTTTGCCACTGAAAGAAATTTCAAAAACGTACTTTAAAAAACGTGATGATTCTGATGACAACAATGGGCGTCTCAATGTTCAGGATGTGCTTTCTGTTGGTCAGGAATTAGTTGTCCAAATCGAAAAAGAAGAGCGTGGCAATAAAGGTGCGGCTCTGACAACTTTTATCAGCCTGGCTGGTCGTTATTTAGTTCTGATGCCCAACAGTCCTCGCGCAGGCGGTATTTCTCGTCGTATTGAAGGGGATGACCGTGCAGAGTTGCAAGAAGCTTTACGCTCCTTAGAAGTCCCTGAAGGCATGGGCATGATTGTACGAACTGCTGGTGTTGGAAAGCAGCCAGAAGAGTTACAGTGGGATCTTGAGTATCTTGTGCAGCTCTGGACAGCTATCGACGTGGCTGTCAAAGATCGCAATGCGCCATTTTTGGTTTACCAGGAAAGTAATATCATTATCCGTGCTTTACGTGATTACCTGCGTAAAGACATTGGTGAAATTCTGGTCGATTCACCTGAAGTGTATCAAACAGGCTATGACTTTATGCGCATGGTTATGCCGCATGAACTCAGTAAATTTAAACTCTATCAGGATAGAGTGCCGCTATTCACTCGTTATCAAGTTGAAAGCCAGATTGAGAGCGCTTTTCGACATGAAGTGCGTTTACCTTCCGGTGGCGCATTAGTTATCGATCCCACGGAAGCGTTGATCTCGATTGATGTTAACTCAGCACGCGCGAATAAAGGCGGTGATATAGAGGAAACAGCACTTAACACCAACCTGGAAGCTGCCGAAGAAATTGCACGTCAGTTAAGATTACGCGATCTGGGTGGTTTGGTCGTTATTGACTTTATCGATATGGGGCCTAGCCGTAATCAGCGCGAAGTTGAAAATCGCCTGCGTGAACATCTGAAAGCCGATCGTGCACGTGTTCAGGTTGGTCGGATATCTCGTTTCGGTTTGCTGGAAATGTCTCGCCAGCGTTTGCGTCCTGCTCTTGGTGACGCCCATCAGGAAATTTGCCCACGTTGTGCTGGTCTTGGCCATGTGCGTGGTGTGGAATCCTTGGGGCTGGCGGTATTACGCCTGATTGAGGAAGAAGCAACTAAGGATAAGGTCACGCAATTAATCGTTCAACTGCCTGTACCTGTTGCCACGTTCATTCTTAATGATAAACGCGAACAAGTCGATATTATTGAAAAGCGTCACGGTGTGAAAGTGGTGTTGATACCGAATCCACACCTTGAAACACCTCATTACGATATCGAACGTATCAAAGATGGCGGTGAGCGAAATGAAGTCAGTCACCAGCTTATCTCTCAACCAGAACAAGAGGTTCCGGTAGTATTACGCGATAAACCCGTCATGGAACAACCAGCAGTGAAGGGAATATCCCCCGCAGCACCTGCACCGGTGATTGTTAAGGAAAAAGAGCCTGAACAAAAACCTAGCCTGCTGAAACGTTTGTTAAATGTGCTGACAGGAAAAAGTGAGCCAGAGAAGGAAGAAAAGCCTGTCGTGGATACAAAAAAAGAAAAAAGCTCACCAGAACAACGCACACAGAATCGTCGAGGACGTGGTCGTTCTAAGAATAATTCAGCAAATAATCAGAATCAGGAATCTGCTGATAATAATGAACGTAAAAAATCACGCCGTAGAAATGATAAAAATACGGACAATACTGAGCAGAAGAAGACTGAATCAGCAAATCCAGTAAAAGAAGAGGCTGCTTCAGACAATAATGATGATAAGCAGACGCGTAGCAGTAATGGTCGACGCTCACGTCGTGGAGGCCGTCGCCGTCGTCCTGCTCGCGCTGAAAATACATCACCTGAGAATAATAACTCAGCTGACACTCAGAAAGGCAACATTGCTCCACCGCCGCCACCTGAGGTTAATGGCAATGCCGTTCCTGAGCCTGAGCCAGAAGTGAATGGTAATGTGATTAAGGCAGAAAAAGAGCCCGAAGTGGATGGCAACAAAGTACCTGCCTCAAAACCACGCAGACCACGTTCGTCAGGCCCGACAAATAGACGTCGTCGTCCGAGTGATAAGGATAAAGCAGAAGCGGCTGCTGCTAATAATGCTTCTAGTAACGAGGATGCTGCAAAACCAGCTCACAAGCCAGAAGCGACAGATAAGCCTGTTGATAAAAAGGTAGAAAAACCAGCTGAGGAAAAAAAACCGGTGGTAGAAAAAAATTCGTCTTCGGATGATAATGGCTCTGAAAAGAAAAATAAGGCCAAATCTGAAGCGAGTGAGACGAATGCCACGCAAGAGTAATATTCCGCATGAAGAACTGCTGGCCTTAATTGGCCAGCAAGTTTCGTATCAACA
>NZ_DIAC01000103.1:54066-57133 GCF_002414625.1 Methylophaga sp. UBA5088
AAGTTTCGTATCAACAACAACGTTGTGAGATTATTGAGTTGTTGGATGGCGCTGAATTAATCCTGCAAGTGCTCGAGTCGGGCCACAACATTCAGCCCAATCAATATGGCGAAGGACACCGACCGGTGCCAGTAACGTATACCCTACCTGTATTTGATGGTGAGGGAAATTTACACGCTGAGCTTATTGCCGCAGGTTTAGATAAGTTACTCTGCCAATAACTGCCTGACTTCAATTAAGTCTGCTTCTGTATCTACCCCATGTCCGGCACTGATAAGAGCTTCTGACATGTGGATTTTTTTCCCGTGGAATAATACTCGTAGCTGTTCCAATGATTCTTCCGTTTCAAGCAAACACGGCGCCATCCCTGCGTAGTTTTTTAAGAAGTGAGCGCGGTAACCATATAAGCCAATATGGCGATAATGAGGAAGTTCTGGTGGTAATTCCGTTTTGTGAAAGTGATCTCGCATCCACGGAATAGGAGCACGGCTAAAATATAAAGCATAGCCTTGACTGTCCATTACCACTTTGACCACATTAGGATCGAATACTTGTTTCTCTTGATGAATTCGACTAAATAACGAAGCCATATCTGCTTCTTTGTGTTGAGCCAAGTCTGCAGCAACCTGATTAATCAGTAAGGCAGGTAAACAAGGCTCATCACCTTGTACATTAATCACTATTTCCTCATCATTGAACTGGCGTTTTTCAACAACTTCGGCCAGTCTGTCTGTTCCGGAGCGATGAGTCTCCGCCGTCATACATACATCGGCATCAAAAGCGGTCACTGTGTCAGCAATACGTTCATCATCTGTTGCGATAATGACCTTGTCAGCATCACTCTCCAGAGCACGTTCATAGACATGTTGAATCATGGGTTTACCAGCAATATCTATTAGCGGTTTACCTGGCAGGCGACTTGATGCATAACGAGCTGGAATAATGATATTAAAGCTCATTCATTAGACCTCTTCATCTGCTGGCATTTGACGTGCTTCCTCTATCAACATGACGGGAATATCGTCTTTAACCGGATAAGCAAGACGGCAAGCTTTACAAATTAATTCCTGAGACTCTTTTTTATAATGCAATTTACCTTTACAAGCAGGGCAGGCGAGTATCTCTAAAAGCGCGTTATCCATTAGATCGTTCCTTTAATATTTGGTGAATAGCCGGAAATACAGGGCTATCGAGTGTGGCCTCAACCGGCAAATACCACATATTTTTGTGAGCAAAAGACTGACATTTTACGGCATCTTTCTCGGTCATTAGAATGGGGAGGTCATCATAAAATCTCAGGTCATCCGGTAAATACTGATGATGATCAGTAAAGTCGTGAGGGTGAACAATAATGTCATGAGCGGCTAAAGAATCAAAAAACCGTTTAGGATGACCGATTCCGGCTACCCCATGGACCTCTTTATGCTGGAAATAGCTTAATGGCATGGTCACGGTCTCATCATGTACATTGACCCACTGCATAGGGTTTAGCTGCATGGAATGACCATGTTCATCACTAGAGCCATTATAGATAATCAAATCAACAGAATTTAAACGAGACAAGGGTTCCCTTAGTGGACCTACCGGCAGGCACTGTTTATTTCCAAAACGTCTTTTACCATCGATAATCACAATTTCCAGGTCACGTGCTAATGCATAGTGTTGCAAACCATCATCAGAAATGATCACATCACAATGATGCTGGCTGAGCAGATGAATCGCTGCTTGTGGACGATCTGGATGAACAACGACCGGACATGCTGTGCGTTTTGCGATGAGTACGGGTTCATCACCACATTGTTTCGCATGGCTGTTTGCTGTGACTTCTAATGGATATTTTCTGCTGGCGCCACCATAACCACGACTGATAATCCCTGGCTTATAACCCGCTTGGCTAAGCTGTTGAGCCAACCATATAACAAAGGGTGTTTTACCGGTGCCGCCAACCGTAATATTGCCCACAACAATGACCGGTACAGGCATGGTGTGCTTGGGCAGCAAGTTTTGACGATAAGCCCACCGACGACAGAATATGACAAGCCGATATAACCAGCTAAGCGGTAATAAAAGCCAATATCTGGTGCCGGACTGATACCAACTGTCAGTTAACCAGCGCATGATGATCAGTCATCCTGAAATTGTAGACGATACAACTCGGCATAGTGTTTGCCATTAGCTAATAATTGCTGGTGAGTACCTGTTTCAAGAATTTCACCATCATGCATGACAATAATTTTATTGGCTTTTTCGATGGTAGATAGGCGATGAGCAATGACCAGCGTAGTGCGTTCACGCATAAGCTCTTCAAACGCCGCCTGGATATGGCGTTCAGCCTCAGTATCCAAGGCAGAGGTGGCTTCATCCAGAATCAGAATCGGCGGGTTCTTGAGCAGTACGCGGGCGATGGCAATACGCTGCTTTTCGCCGCCGGAGAGCTTTAGCCCGCGCTCGCCCACGGCGGTGNNAATAGGTGAGTTTCGGAGCAGTGCCCTTGCAATAGCCAGACGTTGTCGTTGTCCGCCGGATAACAGTACACCATTTTCACCAACTTCAGTGTGTAGTCCCTGAGGGAGTTTCTGAATGAACTCCCAGGCGTGAGCTGACTTAGCGGCTTGTATAATCGCTTCTTCACTAACGTCACCTGCCTGACCATAACTGATGTTGTTAGCTATCGTGTCGTTAAACAAGACAACTTGTTGGTTAACCAGAGACAATTGTTTACGCAAATCTTTTAATGTGAGCTGACTGATATCAACGCCATCAATCAGAATTTGTCCTTTTTCAATATTGTAAAACCGTGCCAGCAAGCTGACTAATGTGGTTTTACCACTGCCTGAATGACCAACAAAAGCGATGGTTTGTCCAGGTTCTGCATGAAAAGAAATATCATTGAGTACGCTTCCTTTTCCCTCATCGTAGCTGAAGCTGACGTGACGGTATTCAATCTGTCCTTTGGCACGGTCCATGGTAAGTGTGCCATTGTCATGCTCAGGTTCTTCATCCAGTAAGGTGAAAATACTCTCGGCTGCTGCGATACCTGCCTGTAGTTTTGAGTTTATTTTTGTTA